>JAQICW010000134.1 GCA_027858355.1 Desulfobacula sp. | reverse complement strand
AAAACAATCAGCATGTATCTTGAAACCTGTTCCAGATGCGGGATCTGTACAACATCATGTCATGTTTTCGCTTCCATGCCCCGTCCTGAGTATTCACCTGCAGCAAGGGCGGAAGTTGTCCGCAGACTCTATAAAAAGTATTTTAAGCTTCAGGGAAAGATTCTGCCGTCTTTGGGAGAGGCAATGCCACTTGATGATACAGCTCTGGATGATCTGAACAGGGCTGCCTATTCATGCACTGGATGCAGAAGATGCATGACCCATTGTCCTTTTGGAATCGACACACAGCAAATTATGTCGATTGCTAAACTCATGCTTGTTGTGGCACATGCTGAGCCGGAAATTCTTTCAATGCTTGCAGATGTTTCCATATCAAAAGGTGAGTCTATTGATCTGATAAAACAAGGATTTATTGACGGCCTTAAGCGACTGGAAAATGAGGTTGTTGAAAAATGGAAAATTGAAGCTGGCCAGATCCCGATCCCAACAGAGGTTCAGGATGCTGATATCCTTTATGTTGCATTGGCAGGCGCTCATTCAATTATACCGGCTGCAGCGGTTTTTAATGCTGCAAAAGAAAACTGGACCTTAAGTTTTTTCGAAGCGGTAAATTTCGGAGCATTTGTGGGAGATCCTGGAAAGACCAAATTGATCATGGATCGCATCATCAATGAAGCAAACCGTCTCAATGTAAAAGAGGTGTGTATATGCGAATGCGGGACCGCTTTTCGGGTGTTGAAACAAATGTCGGGAAAACATTCTTTCAAGGTTTCATCTATTACCGAGGTTCATGCAAGGTATATCCGGGAGAAAAGAATAAAAGTTGAAAAGAACAAATTTAAAGGAATCATCACCTATCATGACCCATGTCAGATTGCCAGGAATGGCGGTGTAATGGATGAGCCCCGGTATATTTTAAAGCATCTTACAGATAATTTCATAGACCTGTCAAAAAAACCTGAGGATAATTGGTGCTGCGGTGGTGGCGGCGGGCTTGTTGCACTGGGTGATGACAGCCATGATTTTAGGATGAAATCAGCAAAAGTAAAGGCTGACCAGGTAAAGGCAACCAATGCATCAATTCTCGTAACAGCCTGTGAAAACTGTCATTCTCAGCTCAGTGATTTGAACAAGTATTACACGATGAATGTTGAGGTTAAGTTTTTAACCTCAATGGTTGCTGATTCATTAATAAGAGATCAATAATAACTTGCTCTGATTTAATGGGGATATGGTTAGAAAAAAGTAAAACAAAAGCTGTCTCTTAGGAAAACTCCCAAAGACAGCTTTTGTGGTAAAGAGACCATGAGATGGAATCGCCTATGTCATGGTTTGCAGCAGCCTGTAAAGGGTTCTTTTGGCAAGGATGTCTCCTGAGATAACACCAACCACTTTATCTTCTTCAACAATGGGCATGGCAGATATTTCATGGTTTTCCAGCTTTCGAATGCAGTCAATGATGGTGGCATCAGGATAATTTGTAATTACATCTGCGGTCATGATTTTGGTCAGCGGTGAATCCATGGGTAATTTTGAAGCCATAGCCTTGGTAATGTCCCAATTGGTCACAATACCTATGAGTTTGCCTTTTTCAGACACGACATTGACAATGGGCACATGTGCATCCACCAGCAATTGGGCGGCATCGGTCACACTTTTATCCACGCCTATGGTTGGGGCTTTTTCCATGATATCCCGGGCTGTTCTTGATTTTTCCATGGAAGCGATTCGCTGAACACTTATTTTTTCTGCAATCTCACATGGCAGACTGTCGGCATCCTTGCACAGGCCGTCAACCAGCTCCTTCATATTTCGTCGAATCACTGTTTCAAGCTTTTTAACAGCGGTTTTTCTGCGGATTTCAGCAAGATCTGCAAAATCATCCTGATTTTTCTCAAGCCAGCCTTCAATGGCAGTTGGGTTGCCTAAAATGTCTTTGGGGATGAGAAGATGATCTGGTGTTGGAACAATCCTTTCATGGGCAGCATATATGACCCCGCCTGAATTAACCAGGTAATCTGTTGCAATGAGCACACCCTTGTCCCTGTACACATGGCGCTCCATTCTTCTACGCTCTGCCCTTCTGGCAGGGTTTGGAGAATAGGTATTTGCCCCTTCAACAATGATCTGCCAGGTTCCCATCCTGTCTGTGGTCATTGAAGGGCTTGTTGTGGTATCCACATCCAGGTAATTAAATACAGGGGATGCCGGAACCAGGCAGAATGCAGATTCGGTGAGAAGATTGTTGGAAGAGTTGGAAAAGACTGTATGGTTGGATTCAGGGGTTTCCTTGTGAAGGATTCGGTCATGGAAATATTTTTGGGTGACGGCACCAAACTCTTTCCACATGTCAAAGAGCTCTTTCCATGGGAGTCCGCCTGAATTTAAAAGATAGCCGTTTTCATCACTGATGCCTTTGATAATGGGGCAGTTTTCAGGATCATAATCATGGAAAATTCGTGCTACGTGAGCCCCCACTGCTCCAAACCCCTGGATGAGAATATCCATCTCAGAGGGTTTGGGAATGACCATGTTTTTAAACTGGGGCAATTGTTTTAATTTTGGCAGATGTTCCAGCAGTGCTTTTGTGGCTACAACAACACCATTGGCAGCTCCGCCGAGTTCATCAATCCTGTTGCCGCCCATCTCAGCTGGTTTTGATACAACATTATTCAGACCATTTTCCATGGCAAAGGTTTTCATATCTGCATCATTGGTTCCCACATCCGGGCCGGGAATATAGATTTCCTTGTACCGGTTTAAAAGCTGTCCAAATCCTTTGATGACTTCATACCGGTCTTCTTCACAAAGATTTTCAGGCTTTACAATACCGGATTTTCCACCACCAAAGGGAAGATCGGCTGCTGCATTTTTAAGGGTCATGCCCCTTGCAAGGTTATGGATAATATCCGGGGTGATATCCGGCAGCATCCTTGTGCCGCCCATGGACGGCTGACCCATGGCAAGGTTATCCACCACAAGAAACCCACCGATTTCCACGGGGCTGTCTTCATTCCACATGCAGGATACCAGCCTTGGCCCCAGGCGGTCTACCTTGATCCCTAAGCGGTGAAGCCGATCAATATCCAGGGGGCCGAATTCAAGAAATCTTAAAGGGCCATCCTTGATCAATCGATTTTTCCAGACACTTTCAGGAAGGGTATCGTGCAAAAACTGATGCATTCTTGACGGAATCATTTTTATATCCTTTTTTAAAAATTAATGTAAACTTTTTGCGGCAATGACAGCGATGCCAGACTTTATCAATGCCCGGGCAGTCAGGTCACAGGAATGCTGTTTGTCAAGATAATTGATCTGGAGAGCTTCCATGAGACCGTTTTCCAGAATTTCTTTTTTGGTTAAAAAATATTCAAGAATATTAGACGGGTGCTCTCTTTTTTCTTCAATTTCAGGTTCTCCACCCTCATGCTTTGCAGAAATATTGGGAACTTCTTTTGCAATTTCAATGAGTTCATCTCTTCTGTTATAGGGTTGATTGACGATTGCCTGATAGGTTTCCGTAATATGGTGTTCAAAGCGAACCTGTTTTTCCAGGCCTAATTGCTTTCTGATGATACTTGCCTGGCGGATGGTTTCATTGTTCACGGAATTGGAAAGGTTAAAGCCGACAAGGGATGTTGTTCCGTCTTTTCTGGAAAAGAGTTTGGCTGTCATGAGAGTCCACATGATAAAATAGGGGTTGTCATTGCCCACAAATACTGAGATTTTAAATTCAATATCAACACCTAACCTGTGCATCATGTAGCCTAAAAGAATCGTGCCGGGATTTATATTCAAAACCTGCTTGATGCCATAATTTGTGTAATAGTGCAGATATTCTTCAGCCCATTTTATGGCATAGTCATTGGGCTGACCAATCCCGGCAAAATATCCGGTAATGGTGTCAGGGCCCCCAAGGTGAACATTGCTGCCATCTGTTCCTCGGGTATCAAGGGATTCGACATAGGTGGCACCGATGATCTGCATGGCAAGAGCCGTGGCCATGATATCACCATTATCTTCAACCTGCTCTGCCATGTTTCTTACCCGGATAATACGGCCCGGCATGAGTTGCTTTTTCTCAATGGCCTGTTTGGCCTGGGCGATCAGCCAGGGGAAAAACTGCATGGCACTGACTTCAAGGGTCACGGCATTGGAAGAATCAATGGAGGGGATATCGGCTTTTTCACCCAGAATATTTTTACAATAGTCTTCCATTGAAATAAATGCTTTTTTGGTTTTTTGTTCCATCAGCCATTCAAGGTCGGCAACATAGGGGGAATTCATTTCTTTGAGCTGCTGCATAAGGTTTTCAGGATTTCTGGCCTGCGTGGCTTTTTTATTAATGGCCTCGGCACCGCCGAATTTTTCAATAAGGGCGCAAAGTTCCCCCACTTGTTTGTTGTCATGGTTTGTGATGAGCTGATTCACAATATCAAGATCTTTTACGTCAATTTTAAGCATTTCTTTAAGGTCTGTCATGGTAACTTTCTCCTTTTTATCGATCGTTCGTGGGTTTTTGTCAGGTTAATGCAGCGTCAATGGGCCATCCCTGATCAGGCTTGACTTCTGCATAGACAATAAAGGTTTCTATTTTTCCCATCCCCGGAATGGTGGCCAGCTTCTCTTTGATGAGCTTGCCAATATCACCAAGATCCGGGGCAACCACATGGAGAAGATAATCAAACCTGCCTGTAATGTGGTAACAGGCACGGACATTGGAAATCTTTTTGATTTCGTTTTCCAATACCTCAATATCCTTAACCTGGTGTCGGCCAAGGGAAATGCAGGCAAACCCCTGGGCCATGAGTCCGATTTTTTCAGGATCTACAACGGCTCGGTATTCTTTAAGAATTCCCTTGCTTTCAAGTTTTTTGACCCGGTCCAGCATTGTGGAGGGTGCAAGGCCAGTCTCTTTGGCAAGTTCACTATTCTTTTTTCGCCCGTCCAGTTGCAATGCTTTTAAGATGTGTCTGTCTATGTCGTCCAAGGGGCCTCCAAAATTAAATTCGAAATTTTGCCTGAATAGATAAAACTTAATTCGATATTTTTCTATTTTTACCGAATAAAATTGCAATGTCAACAATAATAATTCAATAAATTACCAAAGGCCGTTAAGAAATATTGAATTTTATTTGATTGGAAAAGATAAGACCACTATTGGAGAAGCTTTCTGACCAGGTATAGAAACTTGACTTTAAGGCATTAATTATACTATTAATTTGGATAAAAAATATTAACCTTTTATAATAAATATAAGGAAAGAGCATGGCTAAGAATGTAGTTGAAAAGATTGATGATCAGGTAAAAATCAAAACAGTTCTGGTAAGTGTTTCTGATAAATCTGGCCTGGAGGTCTTTATTCCGGGCCTGGTGGAAGTGAATCCTCAAATTCTTATTCTGTCAACGGGTGGAACATATGGTAAAATAAAACAGATCCTGGGCCAAAAAGCCGATGCCTGCTTAAAACAGGTGTCAGACTATACCGGTCAGCCTGAAACCCAGGGAGGGCTTGTCAAAACCCTTGATTTTAAAATTTATCTGGGGCTTTTGACAGAAACCTATAATGATGCCCATAAGGAAGATTTAAAAAGAACTGCTGCCCTTGCCATTGATATGGTGGTGGTGAACCTTTACCCCTTTAGTGAAATCATTGCCAAAGAGGGAGTGAGCTGTGAGGATGCCAGGGGAAATATTGATATTGGCGGCCCAACCATGATCCGGGCATCTGCCAAAAATTTTATCCGGGTGGCATCCGTGGTGGAGCCTTCCTCCTATCCTTTAATACTTGCAAAACTTAAGGCCAGTAAAGGGAGTTTATCCCTTGAGGACAGGTTTGGGCTTGCTCAAAAAGCCTTTGAGCACACGGCAATTTATGACAGGACCATAAGCCGTTATCTTGCTGCAAAATCCGTAAACGATATTAAATCATCCTATAAATCAGGAGAATAAGTCATGCCCAAAGACCTTAAACAGATGTATAAAACAATTATGGATGATCATTTTACCCCCCAGATGGAAGTCTCATTTGTTGACGGGGATAAAAGGCAGACCCTTTTTTATGAAAAAGTGTCATGGGTGATTGAAGGTGTGAACAAGGGCTTGAGATATGGTGAAAACCCTGGGCAGGAAGCCGCACTCTACAGGCTTGTCAATGGGAACCTGGCCCTTGGTGATGCCAGGACAATTTCGCCTGGTAAATATCTGGTGTCTGATATTGAATTGCTTCAATCTGGAAAACATCCGGGAAAAACCAATCTTACTGATGCTGACAATGCCTTGAATATTTTAAGATATTTTACAGATACCCCCTGTGCTGTGATTGTCAAACATAACAACCCTTGTGGAGCTGCCCGGGCACAAAGCCTTGAACAAGCCTATCAAAAAGCATATATGGCAGACCGTGTGGCTGCCTTTGGCGGTTGTATCGCATTGAATAAATCTGTGGATAAGGCCACGGCCCAGGCCATTGCCAATCAGTATGCAGAAGTTGTGGTGGCACCGGA
>JAQICW010000132.1 GCA_027858355.1 Desulfobacula sp. | reverse complement strand
ATTCATCCTATGTCGATTTTGTTTTAATTTCTGATTGAACATCTGACACATTATCAAGGTTTTTCTCTGACAATTCATTTTTTCCTGAGAGGTCATTCTCAAATTCGCCACTCTCCCCTTGTCTTTGTTCGAGAATGTCATCTTCGTTTTTAAATGCTTCTTTCGTTATATCTTCTGTAGTTTCGATGTGCTGATTGATTTCATCATAGCCCTCATTGGTAGATCCAAAATCCATTTTTTTTAAAGTATTTTTTATAACTTCAATATCTTTTGCAAAAATTTCCAGATCAGATTCAGATTTGGACATATCTGTTTTTAAAGTATCAAATTTTTCCTTTATTTCTCCCCTGCCTTTAAGATCATTTGTACTGCGCATCATAACTAGCCTCCTTGCATTTAATAATAAAAGCATCCACTATCTCTATAACCTGATTAAAACCAGGTTTAATGCTCAATTTTAATCTATCCATTGTCTCTTGCCTTATTGCCTCAAGTTCAGAATCATGCAATGGGTACTTTTGTGGAAGGTATTTATTGTAAAAATCCCGCATGAAAGAATCAAAATTGGTTGACAGATCATCTCGTATTTCACTGGCTTTTGATTTTAATTCAAAAAGCCGTGTTTTTTTTGATTTAAAGGATTTAATTTCAAGTATTGTGGGAAATTGTGCCAAAAACGTTGCAATATTTTTTGCGCATTCAACCTTGAAATTATCAAGAAGGTTCATCTGCTCTTGAAGGATGAGAAGTTCACTGGCTATCCGTTTTGTGTTATTTTTAACGAACCAGTCTTCATGCCTAATTAATTGAAAGATTTGATCATTGCTCTGGGGTACCCCAAAATCATATTTTTCATGGAGATTAATCGTTTTGATTTTACGTGATCGATATAGACCTTCCGTATTATAATATGCCTCTCCAGGTTTTAACCTGGCAAGGTCTTCTTCTTCATATTTTTTTAGAAGTATTGATGAACCGATGATTTCTCTGTCTTCTCTATCCTTTTGGCGAAATGCCTGCGTGGTTGCAGTACTTTTTATGACCTGCGGGGCAATGGCACTGGGGAACTGATCAATGATAACAATTCCTACTCCCAGACTGCGTAATTCAGCCAGCATTCTGCAAATCAATTCAGTTATGAAGGATTTCGGGTCTGGATTGTCCGGGGAAGGTGATGCGTTGAAAGTACGGCCGATAATATTATGCGCCTCTTCAATAAATATTACAAACCTTAGTTTATTGTCTGATCGAGGCAAAATTTTAAAGTGTTCAGTAATCCGGGTTAGAATAAAAAGGGTTAAAAAACATTGTTGTTCATTGCTCAACCCCTCAAGCTCAAGAATTGTGGGAAACTTAGTAAGTTCATCAATTTCAGGTATGTTTTGCCTGCATTGGAATACTTTTCCGATAGACCCACTGACGAGAGGACTGAGTCTGACTTCAATAGCAGTTAATATGTTCTGCTGGATTTCTGCTGAATATGATTTTTCATTCAATACTTCTCGAACCGTATTCAATAAATCTTTCAGTATGGGTGGGTATCGATTGTCTGGATATTTTTCATACACCCGCTCAAAGGCTTCAGTGATCAAGGCAGGCATAGGCCCTGACATTGGGATAGCGCTTTGCAAAAGAGATAATAGCATTGCTATATGGCTATCTTTTGAAACACCTTTTGGAATTCTTAAGGGATTAATTCTTATAGGTAAAATTTCTTCACGCCCGAGGGTATAAAGTTGTAAATGTTTGGCAAGATCATTTGCTTTTTTTTCAGAGGATTCTTTTAAACCGTTTAAGTTTCGGTATTCAGTTTTTGCTGTTTCTATTACGGTGAAAGGTACTTTATATTCCCAAAGATAAAGCATGATATTTTGAATTGCTGTTGTTTTGCCTGAACCAGGCATTCCAGAAATAAATATATGCTTACAGAGTAAATCCAAAGGCAGGGCTATTGGAAAATCTTTAATTTCCATATCAGTTCCCAGTAATATAGATTTTGTTTCGTTAGAAATGGGCAGAGGATCCGTATTGCTCCTGATGCAGCAGGGTGATGTTAAAGATGCCATTGGTAACCTGAAAATTCCTGAAAGTTCTTTGGTGCTTGCACATTGGCTTAACGGTGCAAGACTGTCATAAATTGTTAAATCTTTGTTTTTTTGAGATTTTATTTTAGAAAAAGTAACATCGTGAAAACTGAGACGTTTAGCACTTTCCAATACGGATTTAAATTCTTTTGAGTGGTTAATTAAAGAGAATAATTGATAATGCTCATTTTTAAATGCACAATTTGCTACACAGTCGGTGATCAGAGAATTAACCGGGGCAGTCTCTGAAAAAATTCTAATATTAAAAGCCAAATGATCTCCATAGAGAGACTCGTGGAATCTGCGTTGGTTTGACAGGATTTCATCCGCAACAGGATCTTTAATCTTTAAAGGGGCTAAAATAATATCATTTTTTTGGGAATACACGGATTCGCTATTATCAAAGTAATCTATCTGTGTCGGGTCATTATTATTGACACGCCAGGAATTGTTAATGTCTTCTAAAGTTGATAAATAATTTGCATGGGACAAGCAAATGGATTTTATTTCAATGGGTTTTACTGCAATATCAATGATTACACTCTCGTTTGTTTTATCCAAAGTTTTGTCAAGATCCATGAAATCGCTGTATTCATTGGGTTCAAGTTGTCGTGGTGAGTAATAGTCTGGTGGGACTTGGTAGTTAAAATCATTGGATATCGAAGATTTTATGAAATTTTCTTCGCGCGTTATTATGGAAATTTCATTTATATTATCCCATGAAAGATCCATGTCATCTACAGAAATGAAATTATAAAATTTGCTCAACAAACCTTGTTCAATATTGGTTTTTAGGCTTTTTAATACTGCACGGTCACTTGCTTTTAAAATCTGGAATATGGACATTCTGGACTGTAATGATCGCTGTTTAGATGCCGGATTAAAAACTATCCTCAGGGTGACCTCCGCATCACCGGCTTTAAGAACAGAAAGTCTCTTTAGCAGATACATAAAATGAGTAGAGATGGTTTCCTGTACACCGTCCGGACTGAGTTTTTGATAATCAAGATATTCTAAATCTGGTATCTCATTGATTTTATAGATATGGTGATATTTTAACATTAATGATCACCACATACTGGGCAATAAGGATCACGCTTCATATCAATACCGTACCAGCGCAAAATTTTCAGGCCATCTCTGTCGTATCCTAAAGGCTTTAAATTTTCATAGGGTGTGCCTTTCTCCCTGCGATTTAACCATAAATACCAGGGTGCTATTAAATCCTCATCAAGTGAGCGCAATGTTGTAGTTTGATTGCCTTTTAACAGCTCCTGGATGATAAGCTTTACAGCCATGGTGCAAACGGGTGTAATATCATTACTGAGCCCAGGCTCGACGGCGACCGGACGGTCTGAATAGGAAATTCTCTGCGCCATATCGCTTGATACTACAACATCATTTGCAACTTCTGGTAATTGCATGCAGAAACATTGGTAACAGACGGTTTTGAAAGGATGGACGTTGAGGACCTGCACTCCATACGCTCTGCCGAGGCATCCAGCGAATATACATTTTGTATTTTCTTCATTACAGACCCTGTTGATCAGTAATTTCGAATCTCTGGTATCTGTAGCACAAACAACGATATAAGATGATTGTATCATTTCCCTAACCATGTCTATTATGATCCATTCAGCTTTTCTGATAATTCTTTTTATTTTTGCGTAAGGATTTATATTTAAAATCATATCAGCAACCACGTTTACTTTGTAACGACCTACATCAGACAAACCAGCGGCATGGTGTGAGACGTTTCCGATTTCAAGGCGATCATCGTCTATTAATTTAAAGTGCCTAATCCCAGCTTTTGCAAGTTCAGCTGCGATTATTGAACCTACCGACCCCAGACCAATTATGAGAACTATTATTTGTGAAAGAACATTGGTTTCGCTTAAACCCTTATTCTTGGAATAAAGTTTCTCTTTGATGGGAATGATGTTTACAGGAATATTATGCCAGCCGTCTTTTTGTTTGATAAATCCTCGAACAGAATTGTCTGTTATAGATATCCTGATATAATCCTTGTTTGATCCAAAGGTTTCAGGGTCAATGATGTTCTCATTATTGGACATGCATAAAGAACCAGGAGTAAATTTGCCTTCCTGGCCTGAATTTAACAATGAAAAAACATCGCCATCATCTCTAGATTTTAAATAAATTTCGTATATACCAGGCTTGCTGAATTTTTCAGCAAGCAGATTGCCAGATAATAAAAGTACTGATGATTTTTCCATAATAGTTTAAGCTCCAGCAAAAGTGAGGTCTTCAGGAGTGATCTCAATCGCCCCATCTGACTCTGTTTGAATTTTACGTGATTCCTCGTCATAAAATATTCTATTCTCAGATTGCTGTCCATTTGACATGTTTTTAACAATTTGTTCTATCTTATTCGATTCGGATTTCATTTTTAATTGCTCCTTTTAAATAGTTTTAAGTTATTCAAATTAGATGATGTGGAATTATTAATCCTGAAAATAGAGGGAATTTAAAGCCTCTCTTCCACCAAATAAAATGTGATCTTTGCTTTTTAATCCTTCCATTGAAAGAGAACCTATATCCAGCATTGGCTCCGCTTGATAAGATATTAATAATTCACTCCAATTAATTTCTCTCGTTTTCGGTTTTTCTTTGCTTTGCTTCCAACTGTTAATAATAGCATCTATTGATCGGCCTGTTGAACAGTGTTCAGCATGGGCTTCGCACCAGATTTGACCTTTTTTTAGTACTTCAACGCAAGTACATCCGGCATGCCATGATTCACTACTGTAATGACATATCTGAATATTTCCCTGAGTATCGTTACTCAATGTGTGAAATGCATGGCTGATTCCAATATCATTTATCGTAGCCATACTATCTCCATACTGCCAAAGAATCCTCGGAGAAACTACATAAAGCTTAGGCATTTCGTCTGGATAATTTTCTGAAAGAATCAATTTCAATAGATATTGGGTGCTTGTTGTCGTGATATACCAGCCCATAAAATATATTTCTTCATTAGCTTGGTATAATTTGAGTTGTTTTAAAATTTCCATTGCATTTAGTTCAATTGACAGGCGATATCGAAGTTTAAAGGGTATCATAAATATTCCTCCTCTTTTTTGCAGTAAAATGTTTAAGAATTATCTTGAGACCTCTGTCATAAGCGAAATTTAATGAAATCGGTGCGTGATGGCCTTTAAGGATTTCAGACGATATATTGACAGGGCTTTTTGAAATGAAATCAGCTTGATAAAAAATTGATTGAATATCAAATGGTGAGTGATAGTTGAATACTATAAATAAAGAACCTAAGTCATCAAGCAATGCTATTTTGATGATAATCCAGCCGTCTTCAAAACTCATGGATAATGGGTTGCTATAAGTTTTCAAGAACATCTTGAGTTGACCTTGAATTGGGTTTGGAATGCTATTGTTAATGGCAGTATTGGTCTTATATTCATCATAAACAATTCGGGATAATGGAAAATGAGAAGGTCTTACAATTTCCGATAAATCAGGATCGTTTTCTATGGCTTGCCTTATTGGGCTTATTCCCGGAATAATCCTAATCGGGCATTTCACAGGGCCCCCTTTGATCGCATCCGGGTAATAATACGAACGGATCTGGATATTTTTTTTTCCGCGGCTTACATGGTTAGTGTTGCTTGAATAATGATTTTCTTTATTGGTATTATTTTCAAACGTTAAAAGAATTTGATAAAGTGTCTGAAAATTGTTTTTTCTTGCGATGATATTTGAATTCTGTACATCTAAACCAGAAAGATATTTAAGGCTTAAATAGTGGTGGCTATGCTCAGTTCCTAAAAACTGAATCCCATGTTTTTTTTGCAGGATATTGGTATTATATAGGAAATATTGGTAGTCTTGTTGAAAAGAAAAAGGACGATGAACCGCTTCTTTTCCAGCTGGGGTACATAGCATTACAAGAGGATTTCCATCACGTAAAAAAGCACCATACAACTCGCCGCCAGTTTCAAGATGA
>JAQICW010000123.1 GCA_027858355.1 Desulfobacula sp. | reverse complement strand
AGAAAACCCTGCTGATGGCCTATTCAAGACGAAGATCTGGTGGCCTGATCGGAGTCAGACTGGCTGAGGGAGATGAGTTGATTGCGGCAAGAATAACCGATGGAGATATGAATGTTTTTCTTGGATCTGAAGGCGGGAAAGTGATCCGTTTCCATGAAGGGGATGTCCGTGCTACAGCCAGAGGTTCAATGGGTGTCAGGGGGATGAGAATCGACCAAAGTGTCAAAGTTGTTGGTATGGAAGTTGTGGGGCCGGAAGACACGCTTCTTACTGTGACGGAGAATGGATATGGGAAACGGTCTTCCATCGAAGATTACCGAACACAGACCCGCGGCGGGAAGGGTGTCTTTTCCATAAAAACCTCAAAACGAAATGGCAAAATGGTTTCTCTGCTTCTGGTAGATGATAATGATGAACTTATGATGGTTACAGATAAAGGAAAGCTGATTCGAACATCCATTGAGGGGATTAATGTGATCTCCAGAAACACCCAGGGTGTCAGACTGATTAATCTGTCTGTCGGTGAAAAACTTATTGGTATTGCGCGGCTTCCCGAGGAAGAAGATCATGCAGCGGAAGATGATCAAAAGGATATAAATCTGGAAGACCTTTCTGTGGATAAGGAGAATGGAGACGGAGAAGTCATCGACTCATAAGGGAGAAGGACACAGGAAAAGGCTGTGGGACAGGTTTTTGAAAAGTGGCCTTCAAGGATTTCATGATTATGAAGTCATAGAGTTGCTGCTTTCCCTGAACACACCTCGAAAGGACTGCAAACAAAGTGCAAAACTGCTTTTAAAACAATTTAAAACATTTCAGGGTGTTCTGGAGGCAGGACTTGAATCACTCTGTGAAATCCAAGGCGTAGGACCTGCAAACAGTTTGGGTATCCGGTTGATTAAAGAAGTATCTGACAGATACCTTGAAGCTAAAATTATATCAAAGGATGTGGTTCAAAATCCCAAGGACCTGATGGAGTATTTACACCACGCCATCGGACATAAAACAAAAGAAGTTTTTGTCGGGATTTTTCTTGATGCCAAAAACAGGGTGCTGACATCTAAAATTCTTTTTACCGGTACCTTGACAACAAGCTCGGTCTATCCGCGGGAAGTCATTATAAGCGCATTACAGCATAATGCCGCCGCCGTTATTTTTGCACACAATCATCCCTCGGGAGATGTTGAACCTTCTAAAAGTGATATTCAGATTACAAGAAAACTATTTTTTGCATTAAAATATGTGGAAATTATATTGCATGAGCATATGATCATTGGGAATGAAGGGTTTTATAGTTTTGCAGCCCAGGGGCACATATCAAAGTTCAATAAAGAATTTGAAGATCTTAAATGAATAAAGTCAATGAAATTCCAGAATGTTTTGGCATCCTTGAAAAAGTTTTTCCCATGACCGATAAGGGGTTAAGGCAGACCTCTGATGATTGTTTTTACCATTGCCCGGTTAAAACAAAATGCCTGCAAAAGGCCATGACAACAAAAGATGGTATAAAAGTGGAAGAGGAAATTATTGAACGGGGAACCCAATCAGGTGCCATAAATTTTTTTGAGCGCTGGTCCCGAAAAAAACAGGTGCACCGTAAAAAGCAAAAATAATTTTGGAGGAACCAATGAAATCT
Organism: Desulfobacula sp.; assembly: GCA_027858355.1. Next base: position 4,427 of record JAQICW010000123.1, on the reverse strand, counting down.
GTAAGAGATATTGATGTGACATCAAAGAGGGTTTTTGTCCGGGTGGATTATAATGTGCCTGTTGATGAAGAACTGAATATTACCGATGATAACAGGATCTTGGGAACGCTGGATCTTATCTTATACCTGGTGGAACAGAATGCAAGAATCATTATCGCGTCTCACCTGGGCAGGCCCAAAGGAAAAAAAGATCCAAAATTCAGCCTGTCAACAGTGTGTAAAAGGTTGTCCCAATTATTAAAAAAACAGATTTTTTTTGCAGACGATTGCATTGGAGATTCGGTCACAAAAATGGTCAGGCAACTTACCAATGGTCAGATCCTGATGTTGGAAAATTTAAGATTTCATAGTGAAGAAGAAAAAAATGATGACACATTTGCGAAAAAACTTGCCGACCTTTGTGATGTATATGTAAATGATGCCTTTGCTGTGTCCCATAGGGATCAGGCATCTATCACAGGTATCCCCAAATTTGCAAAAGAATCCGGGGCAGGTTTTCTGCTTGAAAAAGAAATTCAATCATATTACGATTCAGTTGAGAATCCCAAAAGGCCCCTGGTGGCAATAATTGGTGGCGCAAAAGTATCCAGCAAACTTGAAGCTCTGGAGAATATGCTCAAATTTGTTGATAAACTGATAATTGGTGGTGCAATGGCCAATACGTTTTTAAAAAGCCAGGGTGTTGATACCAAGGGGTCAATGATTGAAGAAGATCTATTAGACAAGGCAGCAAGCATCTTTCAAAAGGCAAAAGAAAAAGGAGTAGATTTCCTGCTCCCACATGACCTGGTTTGTGCGGATAAATTTGATAAAGATGCCCAGGTAAAAAAAGTCTTGGTAGATCAGATTCCGGATCAATGGATGGCCCTTGACATAGGCCCAGCGACAGCACTAAAATATGCCAACGCCATCAAAGATGCTGGAACCATTGTATGGAATGGTCCCATGGGGGTTTTTGAAATGGAAAAATTTATGTCAGGAACCCAGGTTATAGCGGATGCCGTTGCAGATTCTTCAGCATTTTCTATTGTTGGCGGGGGAGATACCGGGCTTGCTGTAAAAAAATGCAATGTTGCAGATAAGGTCAGTTATATTTCAACAGGCGGCGGTGCTTTTTTACATTTAATGGAGGGCAAAAAGCTTCCTGGAGTGGTTGCCCTGGAATAAATCTTAGAATATATGATAAAAGGAAAATAGCGTGATATTTTGTAAGCACAGAGATTGTTTAAGCCGGGAAGAAAGACTTAGAAGGTCTTACTATGAAGTGTTGCGCGACGAACTGGATCAATTTGTTTTAAGATACTCCCTGGTGGAGTCTTATAATAATTTTCTTCGATTGCGGATGCCTTATCCGTTTGTGGAATTAAGGGAGCTTAAGCCCAGAGCACGAATTCCTTCGGTGGAGTTTGGCGCACAAAATTCATTCTTAATTATTTTTTCCGAAGATTTTATCGATAAAAAACATAAAAAATATATTCGATACTTTGACGCCAATAAGACAACAAAGGATAATCTATTAAAGCATAAATATTTTCCGGATGTGGAAAATTTTAACCGGGATATTAAATTTTTTGAAACCAGGGAATTCTTCTCTTTGTTAGGATCATTGCTCCCCATTGATTATGCCTTGTTGATCCAAAGGAATCAGCGAACAAAGGTAAGATATGCCCTGACCCATTTCCATGTAAGGATAGACTGGCCCATAGCAGAAGCGTCTGAAGACCTTGCAAAGGATTTAAGGTATATTTCAAAAGACCTTTATGAAAAAGGGGATAAGTATGCTGAAGATTTTCAAAAAAAAATGTTTGAATACTATGGTATTCCTGTTATGTCCGGGGGGAGAAGAACCGCAGCCATAGTAGCTGCTCAATACTTCAGGCAGCTTCCTGGAATTACAACTATTTATGTTTCTTCCAGTGAATCCAGAAATCTTTTACGCATTGATGAAAGAGGGGTATGCAAATCCGTTCTAGTTAAACTGCCGGACAGTGAAATAAAAAAAATGGCCAGCAATGCAGGTATTACCCAAAACAGTTTTACTAAAAATTATGTTATTGCACGGCAACGTAAAAATTTTATCTGTATCTTAAATGTAAAATACGATTATACAAGTCATGCATTGCCCTCAGAGGGCGGAAGACTTCGGGAGTTAAATCCTGATACTAACTGGTTGACTGTATCACAGGAGCATATATTACCAAAACCATCCACATTAATATTTCCCCCTATTCCCTATAAAATGGTGTATTTATAATTTTTTAAGCAGGGCAATTTCATCACAATTGGGGAAACTGACACAACCGATACAATCTGACCAGACTTTGATGGGCAGCTCATTCTTATCAATGATTGAAAATCCGAATTGTTCAAAAAAGGTCGGTCGGTAGGTGAGGGTGAAAAGGTCCTTGATTTTAAAATAAAATGCTTCCTGGATGGCTCTTTCTGTAAGAGTTGAGCCGATTCCCTGACCTGTGAAAGCAATATCCACTGCAAGGGATCGAATTTCCGCCAGATCTTCCCAGCAAAACTGCAATGCACAGCATCCAACCACTTTTTTTTTCTTGGGATCTTCAAATACCCAGAAGTCTCTTAAATGGTCGTATAGTTTGCTAAGAGGCCTTGCTAAAAGTTCACCTTTAATATTATAGAATTGAAGTAATGCATGGATGGTCGGGACATCATCAAGCATGGCTTTTCTTATCATTTTAAGTCCTTTATTTTAAACAGTGTTTTTACAGTCCTTGAAGTTTTTTCTTTTGTTATTTCCCCTGTATCAGGATTCATATATACTATTTTTGTTCCATCCGGTATATCAAAATATTGATATGATTTGCTGGAGAGAACATGTTTCATATAATCCATCCATATGGGTAGAGCCGCCCTTGCGCCGGTTTCATATTTTCCAAGAGAGGTGGCATCGTCATTGCCCACCCAGACACCCACGGCAATATCCGGACTGAATCCAATAAAGAGGGCATCTTTATAATTGTCGGTTGTCCCGGTTTTGCCGGCAATATCCTTTTGTATAACCAAGGCCTTTTTCCCAGTGCCTTCAAGCACGACAGCTTTTAACATATCCGTTATAATGGCCGCGTTTTGCCGGGACATAATGGATTGTTTCTGTGTCGTATTTTGATACATTATCCGGGAGTCTGAATCCGTTATTTTAATAATGGAAAAAGGGGCAACTTTAATCCCCATATTGGCAAAAGGGATATAAGATGCTGTCAATTCAATCAGGCTGACCTCTGATGTTCCCAAAGCCAAAGAAAGATTGGAGCGAAGTTTCGAGGACACCCCTGCTTTTTTTGCAAATTCAATCACCTTGGCCGGACCGATCATCTCCATGAGTCTTACAACCGGTGTGTTTTTGGATAAGGCCAGGGCTTTGCGAAATGTGATCTCTCCTAAGTAAGTTTTTGAAAAATTATTTACCTGCCAGGTTTGATTATTATCCTGGCGATAGGATAAAGGAGCATCAAGCAGTTTGTAGTTCTGTGAAAAACCTAAGGTGATGGCAGTGGCATATACAAAGGGTTTAAAAGCGGAACCCGGTTGCCGTTTGGCCTGTACAGCCCTGTTAAAAGGACTTTTAGAAAAATTTTTTCCACCGACCATACTTAAAACACCTCCGGTTTTAACATCCATGGCAATCAATGCGCATTGAACCTTTGAGGTGTCTATACCGTGTTTTATCATCCGGATTTCAAGTTGGTCCATTTGCTTGGAAATAGATTTTTCTGCTGCCTGCTGAAGATCTAAATCAAGAGTTGTATAGATGTTGAGCCCTTTTGAATAGATGTTTTGCAAATCAAATTGTTCTTTTAAGCTGGTTTTAATATATTCGATAAAATAACCGGCCTTGTTTTGCTCTGCCTTTTGGGGTGCTGGAGAAATTTCTATTGCTTTGGCTAAATTATATTCCACGGAAGTAATTATTTTTGCGCTCAGCATTTGCTGGAGGACAATATCTCGCCTTTTTTTTGCTAAATCTGGATTTTTTATCGGTGAATACACAGAGGGTGCTTTGGGCAAGCCTGCAATTAAGGCTGATTCTGCAAGGGTGAGATCTTTTACAGATTTTCCAAAATAAGTTTGCGAGGCAGCTTCAACACCATAAACACCAGAACCAAGATAAATCAGATTTAAATATAATTCCAGTATTTCATTTTTAGTATACCGTCTTTCAATCTGGATCGTTAAAAAGGCTTCTTTAATTTTTCTGGCAATGGATTTTTCAGAAGACAAAAACAAAGTTTTTGCCAATTGCTGGGTTAAAGTGCTGGCGCCTTGTGTATAGCCCCTGGCCTTTATATTATGAAAGATTGCCCTGAAGATGGCTTTTAAATTGATGCCGGAATGAATGTAGAAATTTTTATCTTCTATCGTAATTAATGCAGAGATGAGATTTTTTGGAATTTTTTCAA
>JAQICW010000076.1 GCA_027858355.1 Desulfobacula sp. | reverse complement strand
CGACATCTTTTTATCAAGACCTTGCAGATCAAAAAAAACTTATGATGACTGGAGGTTCGGATTTCCATGGATCATTTAATAAAGGCGTTCACCTTGGCTCTGGTAAAGATAATCTGAATATTGAATATTCTCTGTTTAAAGCATTAACCCTTGAGTTGGAAGAAATCAAAGAAAAATATTTAGATTTTCGCATCCTTGAGAATAATATTGGATATTCATTTAAAAATAAATCATTGTTAAATAATGCCTTGTGTCACAGGTCTTATTTAAATGAAAATCAGGAGTCATGCCTGTGTGATAATGAGCGGCTTGAATTTTTAGGAGATGCTGTTTTAGGGTTATGCATCGGACACTTGCTCATGGAAAAAAGTCCATCAAAAAATGAAGGGGAACTTTCAAAACTAAGAGCCAACCTTGTCAGTGAGCCAGCGCTTGCTGATATGGCAAGGTTTATTGATCTTGGCAGATTTGTCAGACTTGGAAAAGGAGAAGCCTTTTCCAGGGGGTTTGATAAAAACTCCATATTATCAGATGCCTATGAAGCAGTTATTGCCGCTGTTTATCTGGATGCGGGGTTTGATGCTACATACCGGCTGATACATGATCTTTTCAAAGAGAGCCTTGAAAAAAAATTGACTAATGATGAGACCCTGGATTATAAAAGTATGTTGCAGGAATTTGTTCAGGAGCATGGTGCAACAACACCTCAATATGAAGTTCTCAATGAGATCGGCCCTGACCATGATAAAACCTTTGAGATCAGTTTAAATATTTTTGATATCCATTCAAGGGGTCTTGGGAAAACAAAAAAAGCAGCAGAGCAGGATTCTGCAAAAAATGCCTTAAAGATGTTAAAAAAAATAAATCCCTGATGGTTTGACTGATGGATTCATTAATGGTTCAGGTAAAAAAACCTCTTGTTATCCCTGTATTTATTCCCCATTCCGGGTGTCCTCATCAATGCGCCTTCTGCAATCAATCTATTATTACAAGTCAAAAATCAAGTCTGCCGGATAAAATTGCTATTCATCATATTGTAAATCAGTATTTACAATATAAAGGCACGCGGGAGCGTGTGGAGCTTGCTTTTTTCGGAGGTAATTTTTTGGGGCTGCCTTACGATACTATTATTCAATTGCTGGATATGGTTCAGCCCTATATTAAGGAAAAAAAAATTGACGGCATACGATTTTCCACCCGACCGGATACCATTACCCGACCGGCGCTGGATCTTGTCAGGCCCTATAATATATCTGCCATTGAAATAGGTGTTCAGTCCATGAACGATGGGGTTCTGTTAAAATCCAAAAGGGGTCACAAAAGCATGGATACAATAAACGCCCTAGGCCTTTTGAAGGCATATCCATTTAAAATAGGTGTCCAGGTCATGGTTGGGTTGCCTGGTGATACAAAAGCTTCTTTGTTTGAAAGTACAAAAAAGGTGGCGCACTTTGCCCCGGATTTTGCAAGAATTTATCCTTTAATGGTATTAAAGGGCAGCCTGATGGAACACTGGTATTGCCAGGGTAGATATAAGCCTTTGAGTCTTGAAAAATCTATTGGGCTGGTGAAAGAAATGGTTGGCATATTTAAGGCGGCTGATGTCAAAGTGATTCGCATGGGACTTCAGGCTTCCGACATGATGGAAGATGAATCAATGGTGCTTGCAGGCCCCTGGCATCCAGCCTTTGGCCATCTGGTTTTTTCTGAGATTTTATATGACCTTGCCTGTAATAAGATAGATCAATACCAGGGGGGGGTAAAATTCAGAAAACTTTTTTTAAGGGTTCATCCAAAATCAGAATCACAATTGAGGGGCAATAAAAATATTAATTTAACAAGGCTTAACCAACGGTATTCAGAATTTGATTTTTTAATCCGACCGGATGAAATGATCCCGCTAAACCAGGTAGAGGTAGGGGAAAAGTGAAATTTTTTATCCCCTAAATCCCTTCTTTAAAAAGGTCTTCAGAAGCAGAAGCTGTATTTGGTTTTGGGGTATGTTCCGTCGGCAGGGTGCCTTCCTTAAAGCATTCAAATATTGTTTTTTCAGATTCTTCTATGGGAAGCAGCCCGGTTTTGGCATCAATCTTGGCAAAAATAATGCCTTCAGGAACATTAAAGGTTCTGACTGGTTTTCCCTCCAGCGCATTTTTCATAAATTCAAGCCAGATGGGGCTGGCAGCTCTTGAGCCAGTCTCTCCTTTTCCAAGAGGGGCTGGCTGGTCAAGCCCTACCCAGACGCCGGTGGTGTATTGGGGTGTATATCCTAAAAACCAGGCATCAAACAGGTTATTTGTTGTTCCGGTTTTACCTGCCACAGGGCGTTTAAGGGCTTTGATTCGCCAGCCGGTCCCCGATTTTACAACGTCTTCCAATATATTGGTCATAATATAAGCCGTTGTCATATCAATGACTTTTTTTCGGATCAGTTTAGAGGTTTCCAGCAGGTTGCCGTCACGATCAAAAATTTTTGTAATAAATACAGGCTCAATCAGGTAGCCCAGGTTTGACAAAACAGAAGAGGCATTTACAAGTTCAAGCAAAGACAATCCGGATGATCCCAGTGCAATGGACAAATCCCGGCTGATATCTGATGTGATGCCAAGTTTTCGGGCATAATCAATAACATAGTCTATCCCCAGATCCTGAAGGATTTTAATGGTGATGACATTCTTTGATTTTACAAGGGCTTGCCTGAACAGGGTCGGACCAAAGAATTTTTCTTTGTAATTACTGGGTTTCCAGATGAAATCACGTTTTGTGTCTTCGTAGACAACCGGGGAATCCATGATCACGCTGGCAGCAGTATATCCCTTATCAAGGGCAGCAGCATAAACAATAGGTTTAAATGCGCTTCCCGGCTGGCGCCTGGATTGATATGCCCGGTTAAACTGGCTGTTCCTGTAATCCCGGCCGCCAATCATTGTTTTTACATGGCCTGTTTCCGCTTCAATACTTAATAATGCAGCTTCGGCAATAGGTTCCTGTTCCAGGGAGAACTCTATCTTATTGTCTTCAAACATTTCGTTGAGCACTTTAACCAGGATGATATCTCCGGGTTTAAAAACCTGGGAAGGCTTTTTGATTTTATTTTCATAAAGGGCTATTTCAGGATCAGGTTTTCGAGCCCAGGTCATGGTTTTGATTTTGATGATGCCATGGAAATTCCCCACCCTTACCTTGGTGTTACCATTTTTATCATCAATGTTGAGCACAACCCCCTCATAAATACTACCTATGTCCAGCGGCTTATTCCCTGTTTTGCCTGAAACTTCTGCGCAAAAACTTTCGATTTGAAGGTCTGGGATGTTTTTTAATGGTCCTCGATAGCCCGTTCGTCGGTTAAGCTCAGTCAAGCCTTTGTTTACTGCATTTCTCGCGATTTTCTGGAGTTCAATATTAACGGCTGTATGGATTTGAAGCCCCTGATTGTATAGAGCATCTTTGCCGTAATGTTTTTCTACATATCGCCTGACATGCTCTGTATAACAGGGAACTCTTTCAATGAACCAGTTTTTTCTAGGTTTTATATCCAGTTTGAGATCAATGGCCTCTGTGGCCTCAATGTTTGTGATAATACCGTCTTCCTTCATCCGGTTCAAGACATAAATCTGACGCTGTTTTGCACGGTCTGGAAACCTGAAGGGGGAATATCTGCTGGGTGCCTGTGGCAGACCTGCAAGCATTGAGCATTCTGCCAGGTTAAGGTCTTTTGTATGTTTCCCAAAATAATTCTCAGATGCCGATTCAACACCATAGGCTCCATGACCCAGATATATCTGGTTCAGGTAAAGAAAAAGGATTTCATCTTTTGTAAATTTTTTTTCAATCCTGTAGGCAAGGATAGCTTCTTTAATTTTTCTTTCATAGGTACGTTCCGGGGTCAGTAAAAAGGATTTGGTGACCTGCTGGGTTATGGTGGATCCTCCCTGAACAATGGTGCCGGCTTTGAAATTTTTTAAGGAGGCTCTTATTATGGAAAGAATATCAATGCCGGCGTGTTCCCGGAACCTTGAATCCTCAGCTGAAACAAAAGCATTGATAAGGTTCTTCGGCATTTCGGAAAGAGGTATGACAATCCTTCTTTCCTCATAAAATTCTCCTATTTTTCTTCCGTCATCGGAAAAGACACTGGTAACTATGGCCGGGCGATAATCCTTTAAAGTGTTTATCTTTGGCAGATCCTGGATAAGGTAATAGTAAAGCCCTGCAAGTCCTGCACAGCCCAAAAGAATTAAAATGAGAAATAGTAGAAAAAACCATTTGAAAAGAAAACGAAAAATGTTTTTTTCTTTTTTTTTCCCTCTTTGTTTCAATACGTCGGATTTTCTTTTTCATTTTGCCATGGCAACCTGAATTATGATACAAAAATAATGGTTTTTCAGTATTATCAGA
>JAQICW010000074.1 GCA_027858355.1 Desulfobacula sp. | reverse complement strand
GGTTTTAAAAAAAATGTAGCTTCATTTCAACAACGTCTATCATCTTTAATTGATGTCAAAGCACAACCAAAACGATTCAACTCTTCAAGATTAGTTTGTATAACATTAAATAGACCAACTATCCGATTTGTTCCAACCGATACAAGAATATAAAAAAGCTGCCTGTCAAAACCTTGGGCATATTCTGCAAGGTTCAGGGGGAGTCGGGCCTGTCATCTGCCGGCGGTATGCTTTCATAAGCCTGCCGTTCCAGATGCTGGAGAACGGATCGGAAAAAAGATTACCAGTATGTTTTTCAGGTTGGCAATCGCATATGGTGACATCCCCTTTTACATTCACCGGTATGGTCTGCCAGGGAGAGAGACAGAAGGAATGGACCTGGGACCTTTTGTAAAGTTTTGAAGGGGGGATAGGTAGGAATTCCATGTATCTTTGCCTTAACCCGAACTCCTCCAAACCGCGAACCGATAGGACAGGCAGCCCTTTTGAAAACGAATGCCCAATAGCATGTTTAATTTGTGCTGCCTTTACATCATCTATATTTTTCCACAAACTGTCTTTTAAATTTTCTTTAAAATTCAGATCAGAAAGCATCAGGATATGGACACCCAGGCCTGCAACCAAGTCAATTAACTGCTCAAGGTATGGCAAAGACTTTGATGATACCGCTGAAAAAACGGCCTTTGATATCGGCCTTGTTTTATCTGCCAACGAGGTAAATGTTTTAATATTATGAATTATTTTTTTAAGATTAGTTCCAGATCTCAGCCATCCTGCCAATTCTTGGTCCGGGCTGTCAATGCTGAAGGCTATTGAATCCAGCCCGGCCTTGATCAGACGTTCAGACATGGACTTGTCAAGGCGTTGGGCATTGGTTACTAAAGCAATTCTTCTTCCGGCTGAGGCGGCAATTCTGACGATATCTATGACATCAGGGTGAAGCAGAGGCTCACCAAGTCCCACTAGAGTTATCCTGTAAGCATGTGGCAGAAGGTCAAGTATGCTTGAAAACATTGAACAAGACATATTTTGCCCTTTGATTCCAAGCATTGTTCTTGCACAATATCTACAGTTTTAATTACAATGAGTTGTAATTTCTATATTGGCAAAAACAGGTTCGGTGACTGCGGATTTAGGATATTCAGGCTCTGCATGGATGATTCTTTTCCCGCCTGGGCATCCCGACAAATGATACCCTGACGAAGGCGATTTCTGTAAGAAGATTTTTGCTTCCGGCTCAATCTCAGTCAACCGTGCCAAAACATTTGGGGGGTCTGTTTGCACGCTGTTATAAACATCTGATAAGGCCCTGACAATAACATCTGAAAATACATCGGCGGTCATTTTTTCATTAAAAAAATGATGTCCTGAATCAGGAACAATGACTATCCTTTTTTCGCCCTTAAAATTATTCCCCCACTTGAATGCTTCTGTTTTTGGAACGAGATCATCTTTTTCTCCATTCATGATCAGTACAGGAAAATCACCATCAAACCTTTTTTTCCCCATGGAATTTATCAGAGAGACCATCCTGGCAACAGATGCGAACGTCAGCCGTTGATTCCCTGCTGAATGATTTTCCCATCTTTTAAGATATTCAACAGTTATTTTTCGGGGTACACCTGCAAGTACCAGCAGGTCCGGAGTGATCGTATGCTTTAAAATATAGGATAATATGAGAATCCCACCCGTTGAATGCCCAATAAAAATAATTTTTTGTTCCTTTGCAAGGAAAATATTGGCTGCCCGTGAAATTTCTTTGACAAAAGCTTGCTGATTAAACTCAGGTATCTGATCATTGTCATGGAATGGCAATGAAAGGTTCACCACACGCTTTGCCCCATAGTGATCCGAAAGTCTTTTAGAAAGGGGCATCAAATCTTTTGCCAAGCCTGTATATCCATGTACTAAAATAATACCTGCAGACATATCTACACCACTTCCATCATAGACACCATGGTATCGGCACCTTTATATATTTTTAAAAGCTCACTCATTTTTGCCAGATTAGAAGTTACGTTAATGTTACTGCAAAGAATGTTCAGCTTGTTTATGATTTCCTTATCCTGCATTTGGTTAAACGCATCAATATAAACCTCTGAGCCAGTCCTGAATGGTATGGGTGGAATTAATAATTTTCCGCAGCCAATACGCTCCAGACAGATTCCATTATGAGCCTGTTCCGGTTGAAAGGGCATTACCAGAACAGGTACTTTTTTTTGTAAGGCTTCAAAGACAGTCAGTTGTCCGCCGTGTGTTATTAAAAGAGAGGCCTTGGATAAAGCAGCATCCAAATCTGCAAAGAGATGTGTCGTAACCTTGGTTTCTCCCGGCATAAGGTTTAGATATTTTTTTTGACCACCGGCAGCAATCAAGACCTTGAATCCTGAGTCGAGACAAATTCTTGACAGTCTTCTTACTACGTCCTGATTCCCGGAACATGTCCCAAAGGATATAACAACAAGAGGTTCTTTATTGTTTGATAGAAAATCCGTGTCTTCCTGATCGGTTTCCAATTTTTTATAGGAGAGCGGCCCTACGTGGAAAAAATTTTGTTTTAACGGTATAGGCATAAATTCAGGGAAATCCCATAAAAAAGTCCTTTCCCCTTCAAAGAGATCACGTATATCATCAATTTCATCAAGAGACAGATATGTTAATGCTTTATTCATTTTTCGAGTGGCATAATAGAAAAAAGTTTCCATATTTATCTGCTGGCGCTCTATATCCGACTCATTGCCGTGAAATCCAAGAACGTCCACTGATCCTTTCAGCATGCACCCGCATATCAATGAATCATAGTGGACAGATATGATCTTAGCGGATATTTTTAAAGTAAAATTAAAAACCCCCAAAACACGATCAGGATTTAATTGTTTTCAACAACTCTGTTTCTGCCCTGATGCAGTGAGCGATATTCTTGGGATTATGAAACCACTTGGTTGAAGGAAACCCTGAATCATCATCCTGAAGAGAGGGAAGAACAAAATATTTGTATCCGGTTTTTTTAAAATTTTTTGAATACTTTTGAGCAACAGCAATGAATACTTCATGCCCATGAGATGATAAAATATCCATAATTGATAGACATTTGTTAATATGTGATAAAGAATTATTCCCAGGCCCAAAAAAAAATTTCATACTTACCTCCTATCCCAGGTAACTTAAAAAACCACATTCTAATAGTTAAAGTGCCATTGCAACAATCAAAAAAAATGTTAAAGCAGCATTGAAATATCAAAAATTAAGCAAACTACGATGATAAAAAGCTGTTAGATAGAGAATTCTAACCAACTTGAAAAAAGAACATGAGATAGCCTGTTCGGTCCAATCGGTTGTTATGTTTTTATTCATTAATTATTATTCGGACTTTACTCTCACCTTTTTGTAAATATTTTGTGTGCTGTTCAGATGCGACCCCACCCACGAAAATGGGACGGATTTAAGCAATATATCTCAAAGAGATCCTACTTTTTATTAAGCTGGTTTTGTAAGATATCGACAAACTGTAGAACATTTTTGGAGATGTTAACAGCACGCGCTCTTTGAGCTCTCTTGACTCCAGCAAAATACCACTCGTCGCTTTCAGCTACAGTGTGAATTGTTTCATTGATAATATCATTATTATTTTCATCAAATAGAATATAGTGAATCTCTAACTTGTTGCCAAAATTTCCGAAGCTCATTGGTGCCATACTGGCTATTATTACGTCAACATTAATTCTATACGGATGAGATGATTCTGCACCAAAGATATTAGATTTAATGAGTGCTATTTCTAATGACTCTTTAACAGATTCTTCTATCTTATATTGTCTATTAAATGCAGGGTTGAATTTTAAATCTATTGTAACTGAATTGTCAATTAAAGGC
>JAQICW010000064.1 GCA_027858355.1 Desulfobacula sp. | reverse complement strand
ACAAAAGTATCTTATTTATTGAAAAAAAAGTAAATCAGAAGGCAATTCATTATCATTCAGGAAAAATGGCAACATTGCCAAATTTCCTGAATGGCGAATTATCATAGTGAAAAATGCTGCCTATTTAAATAAAGGCAAAAGATCTTTAAATCCTTCCTTTTCAAGGTTTTCCTTTGGAATGAACCTTAATGATGCCGAGTTGACGCAATACCTTAATCCTGTAGGTTCAGGCCCGTCATCAAACACATGCCCCAGGTGCGAATCTGCTTTTTTGCTTCGAACCTCAACCCTTTTCATGAACAGGCTGTTATCTTCTATCTCCCTGATGGCTTCTTTTTTGACAGGCTTTGTAAAGCTTGGCCACCCAGTACCGGAATCAAATTTGTCCCGGGAAGAAAACAAGGGTTCATTGGAAATAATGTCCACGTATATGCCTTGTTTTTTATTATCACAGTATTAATTATCAAAGGGCGGATCTGTCCCATTCTTCCGTGTTACCTTATATTGAAGCGGGGTCAGTTTTTCAACGGGGTTCAGTTTACGAGGCATGTCTGTATCAAATATATGTCCATTTTCTTTCCATTTTTTTTCAATAAATCGATCCCTTCCCGAGCCTGCCCGATAAAATTTGTAACGGATGGGATTTTTTTTATGATAATCCTGGTGATACACTTCTGCCTCATAGAAGTTTTCAAATTCAAAAACCTGTGTTGCAACAGGCTTGTCAAAAATCCTTGAACTATTTATCTGGTCAATGACTTTTATTACGTCTTTTTTTTGTACATTATTCTGATAAAAAATGGCAGAGCTGTACTGACTTCCCCTGTCAACAAAGGAACCGTCAGGATCAGTGGGGTCGATCTGCTGAAAAAAAATTTTGAGCAATTCCTGATATGTGATTATATCAGGATCAAAGGTTACCTTGATCGCCTCATAATGCCCGGTTGTGCCTGATGTGACCTGCTCATAGGTCGGGTTGTCTGCATGGCCTCCCGTGTATCCCGAGATAACATCTGAAACACCATCAATTCCTTCAAAAGCAGATTCTACACACCAGAAACAACCGCCTGCAAAGACAGCGGTTTCAAGGTTTTTATTATTCATGTAAGTTCTCCCCTGGTTTAACCCTGATGCGGGTATTATCTGAATTAAAATGCCTGCAATAATTAACAATGCAGGGATCCAATATATTGTTTTAGTTTTTTTCATGCTGTCACCTCATAAAATGCGTTACAGTCTAAATTGAATAAAGCATTTTTTATGCCAGGGACTAGGATAAGGAAAGCTTTATGTTGAAAGACTTTTTTCAGCCTTGATAATTGCCAGAAGACCGGCATGAAGATTCTGGATGATCCTGGATTCTGAAATTCCAAGCCTTTGACTATTGCTGATATCAAATACAGCATTCTCGATCTTTGTCTTTTCTCCGCAAGTTCCTCTGATTTGAAGATTGTAAGCCTTGATGAGTTTGAAAAGAAGTTCTTTTTTTTGTTCAAGTTTTTCAAGTTGAATATGGGCCCCGGCCCTCATGGATGTACCAATGTTTGTGGGACAGGAAGTAAGATGGCCATATGTCTTGTCCCAGGCAAAATCAAGGGTTTGGTTTAATGCTGAAAGGGCTTGACAAAGGCGGTTATAAACTTTTGAAAGATCTGATGCCTTTTCAAGGCTTATGATTCTTAAATGATCTTCTTCATTTACCCAGACCATTAATTGTTTATCAAAAGAAAGATATACGCCCCTGCTCTTTGGAAAATCAGAATTTATTCCTGCGGCATCCTGGAATCTATCGCCTTTTTGAAACAAGAAGTTTTTTGTTTCAAGCTGTTTTAATTGATTTTTATCAGTATGTTCAAAGGAATAATAATTCCCCTTAAGATTGCCTTTTAAACAGCTTAAGGCCGTTATTATTTTTTTCTCAAGTTCACTGCGTTGGAATAAGGTCATGTGGCATGGAAAGTTGAATCCTTTAAGATTCCTGGCAACTCTTATCCTTGTGGACAGAATATATTTTCCTTCTGGATCAAGGACAGGAAGGTTAAGTTTTCTGATATCTGATTTGTGTTTTAAGTTTTCAACCCCCTCATGGTATTCCTGGATAACAGGATCAAAAACAGGTGAAAATGTGTGATATGACTGGGCATCTCCAGCATAAATACCAATGGAGCTATCAGGATTTTTCAGCCCGGACTGAATGGCTTTTTCCAGGGTAAACCCTGAATCAGTCCTTTGATGTTTAAGGGCTTTGTAAATTTTTTGTGATAAATGTTTTTTTACAAGACTATTGGATTCTTTTTGAAAAACAAAGGGATTCAAACGGGGTTAACTCTCAATGGAAGACGACTGGGATGAGATGCCCCTTGCAAGCATTGTCTGGATTTTATCCAGGATAAGGCAGTCTGTATGACAACGGGGAAGTCTGGATTTGTTTTCACAAGTCAGACAAGGGCTTTTTATTAAGTATCCGATTTCAAAATCAAATACATCTCTATTAACAATTATTTCCATGGTAAAATCTTTTTATATTATCAGTTGGAATTTGTTTATAGCAACTAACAAAAAGATCGTCAATATCTGCATTGATTATAGTCGAATATGCTTAAGCCGAAAAAACTGGATATTGCAAAAAAAATAATGATCCGTGCTAAAATCCACCCTCTTATTTGTGTCAGGATCAATATATTCAACCTGTTTCTTGTGGTTTTAAAAAATTTGAATGGTTTGGAAATCGTAAAAATAGACTTGACATATGTCACCATGCAGTGATATGTGTATTTTTAATTTTGAAAAAGATTTTTGGAGAAAAATGACAAAAAAACAGCAATTGAAAATTAGAGATAAACAAATTACAAGCAGACGCTTGATCAGTGCTGTGGGAAGCCTTTTGGCAAAAAAAGGGTTTGGTGGGATTGGTGTGAATGCTGTGGCAAGGGAAGCTGGAGTTGATAAGGTGTTAATTTATCGGTATTTTGGCGGGCTTGAGGGCTTGATTGCGGAATTTGGAAAAGAAGGGGACTTCTGGCCGGCAGCACTGGAGTTGGCAGGGGGTGACCTGCATAAATTCTCTCAAATGCCCTTGGATGAAAGACTATCAGTCTTTACCGCCAATTTTATCGAAGCACTTCGAAAACGGCCTTTGACACAAGCCATTATGGCATGGGAAATTATTGAACGAAATGTTTTAACAGAAGAACTGGAGAGGATAAGAGAACAAAGTATCATGGAATTTTTTCAAATGTTTTTCATGAAAGATCAGATCCAAATTGATTTACAGGCAATTATCATGCTGATTGGGGCTGCCGTCAGTTATCTTGTGATACGTTCTCAAAATATTGATCTTTTCGGCGGGTTGGATATTGGGTCTGATCAGGGCTGGAAACGTATAGAAAAAGCTATAGAAACTATTACTCATGGTATTTTGAATACCAAATAACAT
>JAQICW010000025.1 GCA_027858355.1 Desulfobacula sp. | reverse complement strand
GGGTTTTCCATGCTGCCCCTGATGCTCTTTCAATCCTTCCGGCAATTTGCCGAAGGCATCAGTTTTCTTAAGCCGGCCATGATCATTACCCTGGTTGCCAATCTGGTCAATATATTTGTGAACTGGGTATTTATATACGGAAATCTCGGGGCTCCTGCCCTGGGCCTGACCGGAGCCGGCATTGCCACCTTTTCCTCAAGGGCATTCATGGCCGTCGCCCTTATGGTGGTGATCATGATTGCCCCCTCCTTAAAGAAGTTTGACCCCTCTTTGCGATATAGGAAAATCGATTTTTCCATGATGAAAAAACTTTTGAAAATCGGAATCCCAGGTGCCTTCCAATACTTTTTCGAGGTCTCTGCTTTTGCCGCATCTTCCATCATCGTGGGGTGGATGGGTACCCAGGCCCTGGCTGCCCACCAGATAGCCCTGAATCTGGCTTCCATCTCTTTTATGGTGGCCATGGGCATCTCGTCTGCTGCCACCATCCGGGTAAGCAATGCTCTAGGCAGGAATTCAACCCCTGATGTGAGAGCTGCCGGATTTTCCGCTGTACTGCTCTGTGGAGGATTTATGGCTCTGGCAGGCATTTTCTTTGTTCTGTTCCGCTTTTTTCTGCCCAGCCTTTATGTGCCGGATGTTGAAGTTATCGAGATGGCAGCCTCCCTGATGGTGATTGTGGCTTTTTTCCAGATATCCGACGGTACCCAGGCAGTTGGCCTTGGAATTTTACGGGGTATCATGGATATGAAAGTTCCCACCCTCATCACCCTGGCTGCCTATTGGATCATTGGACTGCCTTCGGGATATATCCTGGCATTTTATTTTAAAATGGGCATCTATGGGGTCTGGTATGGGTTGCTGATAAGCCTGTCTGCCTCAGCCCTTCTGATGATGCTAAGGTTCCATGCCAAAACAAAACAATCCCTGGGTGGCTGAATAATTATCTCAAACATTTTTTATGGGATTAACAGGGAATTTTATAATAAAAGTTGTTCCTTTCCCAGGCATTGATTCAACCATTAGAACACCATTATGATTTTCCGTAATAATAAAATATGAAACCGATAACCCAAGCCCTGTTCCAACACCCACATCCTTGGTGGTAAAAAAGGGCTCAAATATCCGTTTTGCTCTTTCCCTGTCCATGCCCGGTCCATTATCTTCTATCTCAAACACCACATGGTCCTTGTGCAGCAAATATCGAAGAACAAACCTGGGAGATGCAATACCTGCATCTGTCATGGCCTCAGCCCCATTTTTCAAGATATTTAAAAACACCTGTTGAATCCCGCTCTTTTCGCAGGGGATTGGCGGGACATTTTCCTGGTATTTTTTTACAATTTCAATGGAGCAGAAATCATATCTTTTTTTAAAATTATAATCATTTTTACTCAATTCAATGGTGGCTTCCATTAGATCATGGAGATGGTGTATGGATTTATGGTGATCACTTTTCCGGCTGAATGACAGCATATTTGAAACGATCTGAGCTGCCCGATGCCCGGAATCTTTCATAACCTCTATCATGGAAAAAATATTTCTTTTTTCCATGTAAGACTTGAGGTTTTCAAAATCAATCTCACACTCTTTGGCAGCCTTTATATTTGCCGGCAGATCTTTGCTCAAACGGTTCCCAATGACCTGGGTACTTTGAAGGATACCGGCAAGGGGATTATTTATTTCATGGGCCATACCCGCTGCCATGCCTCCAAGGGACAGCATTTTTTCAGATTGCACCATCATTTCCTCGATCCTGACCCTTTCACCGATATCATCCACCCGGATGACAACTCCTGGAAAACTATCCGATTGAATAGGGTATATTGTTATATCTGTCAGGATCATTTTTCCTTCTATTGTTAAGCTGACTTTTGTTTCCTTTCTCAGTTTTTGTTTTTCCAGGGTTTGGCTTACATCGGGGATACGGCCTGCAAGCCGGGGGAAAACATCCTTGAGCAGACTTCCCTCGGCCTGAGCTGCAGAGATCCTTGTCAGTTTTTCAGCCTCAGCATTCCATTGCAAGACAATGCCTTCTATATTCAGGCCTATGATAATGGAAGGCATTGAATTAATGATATTTTTAATAAAATCCTTTGTGGTTCTCAGCTCACGCTCTGTGTGTTTTCGGCTGGTAATATCCCTTAGCATAATCAGCAGGCCAATGTGTTTTCCTTTTTTGTTTTGCAAAGGGAAAAGCCTGAGGTTCCATTGTTTTGGCAACGTTTCAACAGCAAAGGAGGTTTCCACTTCAATGGGGCAATCCTGCCTATACCTTACAATTTGTTCATAAAGTATTGGAAAAACATGTTTTAACCCTTCATGTATGGATTTATCCTTATTTATGTTACCCAGGATTTGTGCAGCTTTGTTCACATCCAGAATATGATCATTCATATCCAATGCAATAACAGGATCACTCAAGCTCTCTATCACTGTTTCATGGGCTAAAGGTATTAAGTTCAACATTTGATATCGCATCAATCCCCATGAAAAAGCGATTCCACTGATGGTAAAGGAAGCTGGTGTAAGATCCAGAAACCTGAGTTCTTCAATACCAAACAGATACAGGATATTGGAAAGCCATGGAAACATTACGCCTAGTGCAACAACGACCAATTGTTTACGAAAAACACCCCGGGCTGATACCAGGGTCTGGATCAGAATAATGGTTGCCAAAAGGATTAAAGTATAGGAAAAAACTGTGTATCCCCAGAATCCTGCTTCTCTTATGTATGCCAGGGCAGGTGCTCTGCCACCCAGATCCAGCCAGGCCAGGCTCCACATTAAATGATGATTATTATTTGTTAATACCAGGAGAATAACCATAATCGGAACAATACTTAACAGGGCATATCCTGTTTTGTTCACCTGCCATTTTTTCTTTGTAATTGTGACTACAAAGCTGAAAAAAAGCATTCCTATCCATACAACTCCAAAATATTCAACTTTAACCCACCAAAGTTTCAGCACAAGGTGTGGACTGAAAAATTCCATTCCATAGGCCAGGGACCACAGGGCAATGGCAACCTGTAAAAGCAATAATATCCTGGCACTCTTATTCTTCCAGTGGGGAGCCAGGTATATGGCAATGGATGCAGATATAAATCCTGCGATAAAAGAAAAAGAGCCATAAATGATAGACCAGTTTAATGCTGCCAAGATCAACTCCAAATAAAAATTGTTATATATATCAGTTTTACTAAATTTTTTCAGTATATAAGTTTATACAAACTTTAGCTAAAAAGTTCTGGGTGAACCTGTTCAAGAACCCGGGAAAGCCGCCTGACCCCCTCAATTAACCTGTCATCCTCATAAAAAGCAAAACAAAGCCTCATATGGGAGGAAAACCCGGCTCCAGAAGAAAACAAACTGCCTGGGAAAAAATCCACGTTCTGCTTCTGGGCTGTTTTCCGAAAGGTCTGGGTATTGATTCCATCGGGAAATTTGAGCCAGACAAAATACCCGCCCAGGGGAGTCTGAAAAGATATAGTCTCAGGCAGGGCCGCCCGTAATTCACGGCACAAAACTTCTGCTCTGTGGGAGTATGTCTGCCTGAGATGTTTGATATGGGATAATAGAAATCCCTTCTGAATAACAAAATTAACAATCTCAGAGGTAAAGGGGTTAAACCCTCCCCCGCTCTGCATCAGGCCAGCCCTGGATATTTTCTTTACCAGATCCTGGCTTGTGTGAATCCAGCCCAGTCGCAGTCCCGGTGCCAATATCTTTGAAAAAGATCCCAGGGACATGAATTGATCCCCAAACATCCTCAGGGGCAGGGGAGGCTTCTCCTTATAATTGAGAAAATGATAAACTTCATCTGCCACCACAAGCAATTTTTTCTGGGCAGATATTCTTGCAAGGGCTTCCCGCCTTTCAGGAGAAAGGGTTACACTGGATGGATTTTGATAGGTGGGAATAATATACAGAAATGCCGGGGACATGCTGGCAAGTTTTTCTTCCAGCACCTTTGTATCAAGCCCGTTTTCATCCACAGGGATGCTGACCAGGTTCAAGTGATGGTCCCCAAATATTTTAAGGGCCAGAAAATAACTGGGCTCCTCCACAAAAATTGTATCCCCTGGTCTGGCAAACAGGGTACAGATAAAATCCAGGGCCTGGGAAATCCCGCTGGTAATGAGTAGTTGATCCGGCTCCATTGGCTTCTGGTATTGATCAATTAAAAAATCAGCCAGGGTCTGCCTGAAGGTGCTGTTACCCCGGGCCTCCCCATAGGCGAGGAAAAAGACCTCATCATTGCCCAGGCAGATCCCTGCGGCTGTTTCCATTTCCCTTATGGGCAGCAGAGAGGCGCTGGGCTGGCCCAGTCCCAGGTGGATCATGTCCGGGGCAAGCTGGATCTGGGGCAATTGAGAATCAGGCAATGCTGCCATGGATACTGTCCTTTTGTGTAATAATTATTGTTAAAGAATTCCTGTTTTGACTGGCCACCGGGGTTAAAAAAATCCCGGGACTGCCAGCCTGGACTCAATGGAAACAGGGGCTTTAATCTGTTTTTCTGTCAGCATGATATTTTCTGTCTGTTTCCAGGCATTGACATCAATCCGACCTATCCTGATATCTGGATCAGGCTTTATCAATTCCCTTGTGACAGCCAGTTGTTTTTTTCGGATATCATCCCGGGTGCCTTTATCCTTTTTTTTCACTGCTGCCAGAACATCTGCTTCATTAGCCTGATCCATGGCAGCTTCCCATGCCTTGAGCAATGCGGTTAAGAATGATTTTACCCTTTGGGGATGTGCTTTTATCATCCTGCCCGAGGTAACAATGGAATTTGCCACAAAATCCACCCCAAAGGCAGAAGGGTTGAAAAAATACACAGCCTCGCCTTCCTGCATTAACTTATACTGGAGAATCACGCCCTGGGAATTTCTATATACTGGCCATACATCCACCTTTTTTTTCAAAAATGGTGTAAAATCAAACCTCACCCCGGAAAGCCTTACATCCTTGCTGCCCAGACCGGCCCTGGTCAAAAGGGTTTTCATGATGGTTTCATCATTACCCCCAAAAGTAATGCCTATCTGGCGGCCTTTGAGATCCTGGAGAGTTTTGATCTCAGGCTGGTCAGCCCGATAGATCCACTGCATGGGATTAACCTGGAAGAGCTGAGCCAGGACCACCACATCTGCGCCCTTGTCCAGGGCCCTGATCACCTGGTCTGCCGATGCCACACCAAAGTCAGCATATCCCAGTTCCAGCTCCTTAATGGCATTTTTTTCAGGGCTGCCCTCTTTGACATTCACACTCAATCCTGCTGCCTTGAAATATCCCTGGTCCTTTGCATAGATATCCCCTGCCACACTGGCGTTGAAAAGCCATTTGAGCCTATAATTTAATTTTATTGTACCGGCCTGGACAGATACGGCAATAAAAAAGATACAGACAGCTGTCATTAAGGCTGGCCATTGCCTGTTTATCAATATTTTGAATCTCATAACAATTCCCCTCCCTTGGGTGCGGACCACCTTGTTTTTACCTGTTCCCCCAATGTTTCAAGAATACCCTGGTAAACCGATATCACAATCCCGATCATGAACAGCGCAACCAGTATCCCGGCCAGGTCACTCTGGTAAAGGGAGATGCGGATGCTATATCCGATACCGGCATTGGCAGCAATAAATTCCGCCACAATGGTTCCTGCCATGGCCAGGGTGGCACTGCCGGCAATGACGGTGGTCAGTTTGCTTAAGTTTTCAAATGCCCTAATCTTAACCTCCAGCTGCCACCGCATGCGGCCCGTGGCAATATAAAAATGTTCAATATCCTTTACAGGCACTGCCATTACCCCCAGCACAGACAGCAGCAGGGGAAAATAACAAATCATGGAAGCTATGAGAAGCCGGGAGAGAAACCCGTCTCCCAGAAGAATAAAAATAATGGGAGCCAGGGCCACAATGGGATAGGCCTGGATATTATAGGCCATCACTTTGATAAATGAACCTGCCCAGGAAGATTTCCGGCCCAGGATGCCCACGGTAAAGGCCATGATAATGGAAATAAACTGCCCCAGGACAGTTACTGAAAGAGTGTTGATTACATCCCAGAAATACCCGGTAGAAACACGGCCAACGGTTTCCAGAATCAGGGGCAGGCCTGGAATCACATAATCGGAAAGGGAAAGGATCTGTTTAATTCCCAAAAGACATGCCAGACCCAGGCAAAAGACAATCAAAAACTGATATATCCTTCTAAAAAGCATCCATGATCTCCAGCATAGTGGCATCAAAGGCCTTTTTATCAAGGGAGTAACCCGGTTTATAATCCTGGCCCTGAACCATGAAACTGCCCTTTTGTTTGATGGGCTCGCTTAAGACCAGGATCTCCCGACAAAACTTGGCCACTTCCATGAGGTTGTGGGAGATATAGAGAAAAAATTTTCGCGGAAAAAGTGCTTTCATGGCCAGGATAATGCTCTCCCTCAAAGCTTCGTCCACATTGGCCAGGCTTTCATCCATTATGAGCAGATCAAAGTCCTGGAGCAGATAGCGGATGAGGTTCATACGATTCTGCTGTCCCATGGAAAGTTGTAAAAATCGGGCGTTCAGCAAGGGTTTCAGCTTGAAGATGTCAATGAGTTCCTTTTTCAGATCTTCTTTCTTTTGGGGGCATACCTTGTCCAGGTGAGTCCCGGTGCTGGACCAGCCCGGCAGCCGCTCCAGATTATAGGAGTAAAGCATGCTATGAATACCGGGTGTAGAGAAACTGCTTTCCGGCTTGTTCCCCTGGCTGACCAGCAGTTTTGCAAAGGATGTCTTGCCCACACCCGATGGTCCAAAGACTGCATTAAACCCCGGCCCTGTCATGGAAAAGCTAAGATTATCAAGAACAGGCGCCTCGGAACCCGGATACTGGAACTTCAGACCATTACAATCAAGACGCATGGGCCACTCCAATCAACAGATAGTATTAATTTTCATATTACCCTTACAAGGTCTTGCCCTAAAAATCAATCCTGTTATCATTTCCCTAGCAATTCTCGGTCACATATTTTTTTCCATACTTCTATTAACAAAACGTCTTCTATCTATTCATGGATTCTTGAGCAAATATGTTTTTACATCGATTGATAATCTCTTGTTTCGTCTTCTTGTCCAGGCCACACCCTGGCTCTCGCAGGTCAGTACAGATTCCAGGCAGGCGCATGGAGACTGCGACCTTGATAGTGGAAATAAATGAGTCCGTCATGGTATAAAGAGCCATCAGGTCGGACAACATTCCCGAAAGTCTCTTGATGGTGGCAAGGTCGTTCTCATCTATGGCGGCTGTCAAGCTTGCAAAAAGTTCCGGGGCCACATTGTTGAGCCCGCTGATCACCCCGTTCCCCTTGAACATAATATTTTGCACCAGGTATTCATCAAAACCGGAAAATACCACAAAATTGGATCGTACCTGCCTTACCGCCTCAATGATCTGCCGGGTATGGCTGATGTTGTCCACGGTGTCCTTGATGCCGATGATATTGTCAAACTCCCGGGCCAGCCTGGCAATCAATGCCGGGGTCAGGCTGAAACCGGTCCTGTCCGGAAAATTGTACAGGAAAATATGGATGGTCACAGCCCGGGCGATTTGTGCATAAAAGGCATAGGCCCGGGCTTCATTCAGGGTCATGTAATAGGGCTGGACAATTACCACGGCATCTGCCCCGGCTTTTTCCGCATATAGACTCAGTTCAATGACTTCCCGGATATTGGTTCCTGCAGTTCCAATGAGCACCGGCACTCTGCCGGCTACCTGCTTGACCACAAAATCAATATAGGCCCGTTTTTCCCTGGAGCCCAGGTTATAAAATTCCCCCAAACTCCCCAAAAACAGGAACCCGTTGACGCCGCCTGCGATCATTTTTTCGATATGGGCTCCATTGGCCTTGTAGTCAATCTCTCCTGTGGGGTCAAACAGGGTCACTGCCGGTGAAAATGCACCTCGATACATATTAGAACTCCTTTATAATTTTTTTTCATTTTATTTTAACCGTAATTTGACATGGCAATTATCAATTGTCAATTGCCAAATACGGCTAAAAAAATTAACTCTCCAGACCCTTTGTTTTCTTTTTTATTTAATAAAAAAAAGTCTTGAAAATTAAAATTCCCTGGTATATGAATCATAATACAAACTATAAAGTTCATAGAGTGAACTTTAACCGCTTCATTTACATGGATTCAGCAAGTGTTTTTTTCTTCTGAATCATATCAAAGGAGAATGTTATGACCGTTTTCCAAAAAAAACTTTTGAACACCCAACAGTTCTTGATGGGCAACCATGCGATTGCCAGAGGCGCTCTGGAAGCCGGGGTGCAATTCGCCACCGGATATCCTGGAACACCGTCTTCTGAAATCATTCAAAATATAGCCGAAGCCGCCAAGACACTGAATGTCTATGCGGAATGGTCCATTAATGAAAAAGTGGCCTCTGAAACAGCAGGTGCTGCTGCCATAGCAGGCCTCCGGTCTCTTTCGGCCATGAAAAATGCCGGCCTCAGTGTCGCGTTGGATTTTCTTACCCACTTAAGTTACAGCGGCCTGGGTGACGGCGGCGGTGCCATGGTCAATATTGTCTGCGACGACCCCGATGCCCATTCCAGCGGCGATGAAACCGATTCCCGCTGGCTGGCCAAATTTGCTCATTCTCCCTTGCTCGAGCCGTCCACTATCCAGGAAGCCAAGGAAATGATTCAATGGGCCTTTGACCTGTCAGAAAAATATAAAAGTCTGGTGTTTTTCAGGGGCTACACTCGGCTGTCCCATGCCAGCGGTATGGTCGAAATGGGAGATCTGCCCGAATTCGACGCCCGGGCGCAGCTGGATCTACCCATACCGCTGACCCCCTATCTAGCCCGGCCAAAGCATGCCGCCCTGATTGAAAAATTGGCGCTGATCAAGCAGGAATTTGAATTGGCCCCCTTTAATTCATATACAGGTCCAGATCAACCGGAACTGATCGTCCTTTGTAGCGGTAGTGCCCTATATTGTTCCCAGGAAGCCATCGAACTTCTCGATCTTGCAGATCAAGTGGGAATTCTGAAAATCGCAACCCTGTGGCCCTTTCCTGCTGAAACGGTTTTAAAACATTTAAATCGTGCTGACAAAATCCTGGTTGCAGAAGAAGTTGACCCTTTTGTTGAACAGCATCTAAAGTCGGCCCTGGTCGATGCCCAGGTGACTGGAAAAACCATTTACGGCAAAGATTCCGGTCATATTCCCTTGCATGGCGAAATAACACCGGATCGGATCATCAAGGCCCTGGCCGGTATTCTGTCAATGGACCACAGCCCCCGCAGCCAGTCGTATGAATCCGATGTCACCCAAGCCCTCAATGACCACATGATCCAGCGGGGCCTGACCTGGTGTGCGGGCTGCCCACACAGAGCAAGTTTCTGGGCCATTGAAAAAGCAGTCAAGCAAGACAAACAAAATGCCTGCATTACCGGTGATATCGGCTGCTATACCCTGGATATTTTTCCCGGGGGCAAAGGCCGCATAGACCTGTTGCATGCCATGGGATCAGGTGCCGGGCTTGCCGGGGGCCTGGGCCAGCTCAAACGGTTTGGGCAGGATCGACCGGTGATCTCCATATGCGGGGATTCCACATTTTTCCACGCCAGCATCCCGGCCCTGGTCAATGCGGTTCACAACCAATCCAACATGATCCAGATTGTGCTGGACAACTCAACAACGGCAATGACCGGTTTTCAATCCCATCCGGGCAATGACCTGAATGTCGTTGGAAATAAGGCCATGTCCATCGATATTGAGGCGCTGTGCCGCTCTTTGGGCTGTACCGTAACCCTTAGCGATCCCTTTGATCTTCGCGGCACTACAAAAATCATTCGAAACCTGTTGAAAGAAGATAAGGGAGTTCGTGTCCTGATCCTGCGCCGGCACTGCGAAATCGCCCGAATGAAGAAGGAAAAAACTACTCCCTTTTCCATGGCCCTGGATCAAGAGCTTTGCAAAGGAATAGAATGCGGAATCTGCTCCCGTGAATTCAGGTGCCCGGCACTGATCCTGGATACAAAAACCGGTAAATCATTAATCAAAGAGGATATCTGCTCAGGCTGCGGTGTATGTGTTGATATTTGTCCTTTCAATGCCATAAACAGGGAGGTGTAACAGACCATGAATCTCCAAAATGATCCCTTGAATCTCATCATTTGCGGTATCGGAGGCCAGGGGAATATCCGTGTCTCTCGAATGATCGGAAAAATTCTCAACGACAAAGGGTTCTACGTCAATATCGGAGAAACCTTTGGGGCTGCCCAGCGGGGCGGTGCTGTTTTCAGCTGCATGAGGGTCTCAAAAGAAAAAGACTACGGCCCCCTGATCCCCAAGGGCCGTGCCCATATGATCCTGAGCCTTGAACCCCTTGAAGCCCTGAGAATACTGGGCATGTACGGCAATCCACAAGTGGCGACCATCGTCAATACCCAATCGGTTTTACCCGTCGGTGTTCTGGCAGGGGAATTCGACTATCCTAATCTGAACAGCCTGCAAAAGGCCATCCAGGGACTTTCCGGAAAATACTGGGCCTTCAATGCCACGAAAATGGCAATGGCGCTTGAATCCCCGATTGTGACCAACATCGTCATGCTCGGGGCACTGGCCAGGACTCAAATCATTCCGGTGGATCTGGAGGATGTGCAAACGGAAATTAAAAAAAGCTTTCCACCGTCGGTAGTCGAGGTGAACCTACAGGCACTTAAGATGGGATCGGATGCGGTGGAGGTCTGATTTTTGTTCAACAGAGATTCAATAGCCGGACCGGAGGAGCCGGTCGGCCGCAGGGTTGTTTTTTTTCACGATCCAGGAGCCATAAGGTACCTGGCTGGTACAAAACAGCTTAAACTTAATAACAAAGGAGAAAGGAACATGTTTAAAAAAGCAAGTTTTTTTGGGTTAATTTTTGTCATAGTGTTTGCCTTGACAGCATCGGCATCCAATCTGTTGGTCAACAATGCGCTTGACAAAGAAAAAGCGATTACAATGACCATTGCTCATCCCGAGCCGCCTGATTCTTTGAATTTTATCCATTCAGCTGCCCTGGATTTTAAAAAATATGTGGAAGAGACATCAGGAGGCAAGATAACAGTTAAAATTGCGCCAGGGGGCCAGCTAGGCGATTCCGCGGAAATGCCCAAGCAGATTCAAATGGGTGCCATCGAAGGGTCCATGTCCATGGCAGAAGGCCATATCGCCCCCTATTACAAAGGCATACAGGTATTGGCTATCCCGTATCTATTCCTGTCCGTGGACCAAGCCCTTTATACTCTGGATGTCGATACTCCGTTCGGCAAAAAGCTCTGGGGTGAGCTGGAAAAGAAAACCGGCCTGAAGGTTCTGGCCATATGGGACAATGGTGGATTTCGCTGTTTCACCAACAATAAACGTCCGATCAAGAGCCCCGCAGACATGAAGGGACTCAAGATTAGAACCATGCAGATCCCAGCCCATATGGAAATGGTCAAAGCCCTAGGCGCAAACCCTACACCCATTGCCTGGACAGAACTGTATAATGCACTCCAGCTAAACGTTGTTGATGGCCAGGAAAATGCAGTGCCCACCATTGCCCTTGGCCACATCAATGAAGTCCAGAAATACCTCACATTAGATCGGCATGTCTACTCCAACCATATCTTTCCCGTCAATGCCAAATGGTTTCACAACCTGCCCGACGTTTACCAGCTGATCATCCAGCAGGGAGCGGTCAAAGCCAGCGAAACAGCCCGGCGCATGACCCGAATCCAGAGAAGTACCTTGCTCAGCCAGTTCAGGAAAGGCGGTATGGAAATTTATGATCCCTCCCCTGAAGAAGCGGCCCTTTTCCGGGAAGCAGCCCAGAAACCAGTTCTCAAGTTCATCCGCAAGCAGGTGGGTGACGAACTGGTCGACGAGCTGCTCAAGGCATCAAACAATGCATTAAAAGAACTTGGTTATGTAAAATAAAACATTAAAATCCATCGGGGGGAAAAGATTCCCCCCGATTCCGCCACAAAGGAGATCTGCCATTAATTACCTTATCAAAAAAATGGAAATGGTACTCGACTGGATCACATCGGGGATACTGATTTCCCTGCTTCTGATCGTCTGGGCCCAGGTCGCTTCCCGGTATATTTTCAATAATTCTCTGCCGTGGACAGAGGAAGCAGCACGCTATTTGATGATCTGGGGCGTTTTGCTCGGGGTCAATCTGGCCTATCTGAAAGGTTACCTGATTTCAATCAATTTTTTTACAGACAAACTACCCCCCCGGATCCAGAAGCCTCTGGCATTTTTTAGGAAAATCTTATCACTTTTTTTTACCGGTATACTGGCTTACTATGGTGTCCATCTATGCATCCTCGGCACGGGCATGGAATCACCGGCCATTGGCATCAGTTATATGTGGGTGTTTCTATCGGTTCCCATCGGGTCTGCTCTGCTGTTTATCCTGTTTCTGGTAAACCCCGTTAAAAAATGACACTACTACATGTCCAAAAGGAGCGTTCCTAAATGGAGTTACTTTTATATTTCATCTTGCTAATCGCACTTATGTTTCTCGGGCTTCCAGTGGCCATTGCCATCGGCGTTACCGCCTCTGCCTGGGTGATATCCAGCGGAATGCCCCTGATAATTATCCCGGACAAATTTTTTGCCGGCATGGACGCATTTGTTCTGATGGCCATTCCCTTTTTCATGGTCGCCGGAGAAACCATGAATCGGGCGGATATCACCCGGAAACTAATTGAGTTTGCCAATTTTTTAGTCGGTCGTTTCAGAGGAGGACTGGCCTATGTCAATATCGTTACCAGTCTTATTTTTTCAGGGATAACCGGTGCTGCAGTGGCCGACGTATCTGCCCTGGGAACCATCTTTATCCCCAGCATGGAAAAAGACGGCTATACAAAGGGATATGCTGCCGCTGTTACGGCTGCCTCTTCCATTGTCGGCCCCATCATACCTCCCAGCATCGTTATAGTGGTGTACGGGGCCATCACCAACACCTCTGTGGCCGCGCTTTTTGCCGCCGCCATTGTGCCGGGTCTGCTTATTGGACTGATCCAGGGGATTGTGGTGTTTATCCAGGCCAAACATAGAAATTTTCCCCGGCAAAAGGTAGATTTTACCCCAAAACAATTTATACTTTCCTTTAAAGATGCTTCCCTGGCATTGATCATGCCACTCATCATTCTTGGGGGAATCCTGTTCGGTATTACCACGCCCACGGAAGCTGCAGCCATCGCCTGTCTGTATGCGTTCATACTGGGGGTGTTTGTTTATCGGAAACTCACCCTAATCGATTTTCTGATGATCTTCAAACGTGCCACCTACCAATACACCTCGCTGCTGGTAATCATGGGAGCCGCTTCTGTCCTCGGCTGGATACTGAGTCGGTCCCAGGCCCACATGGCATTGATTAAGCTTTTGTTCGGTTTAACTGAAAATCCGAAATTAATTTTAGCCATTGTAATTTTATTTTTGCTGTTTGTCGGAACCTGGCTTGAAACCAATGCGACCATCGTATTGCTGGCCCCGACCCTGACGGCTGCCATGGCATTGATCGGATACCAACCGATCCATTTTGGAACCATCATGATTCTAGCCGTCAACATCGGCCTGATTACACCGCCCCTGGGCGTCTGCCTGTTTGCCGCATCCGGGACCGGCAATGTTGCGGTGGAAGATATTGTACGGGAGATCTGGCCCTATATTGGGGCATCTGTCTTTGTGCTGTTTATCATCGCTTTTTTCCCGGAAATTGTATATTTTATCCCCAGGCTTTTAGGACTGATTTAACCACTGCATAAAGGCTAACAGACATATGGACATGAACAAGATTGTGGTGATCGCCACCGGGGGGACCATCGCCAGCAAAAGAAACCTCAAAACCCAGAAGATGTCATCCGGGGTCATTTCCGGTGATAAATTGCTGGGGTTAATCCCAAATCTGGACCCGGCACTACCCATTGAAATTCAAAACCTTTTTGGTGTGCCAAGCTCCTTTCTGGGGCCTGACAAGATGCTCGAACTGGCTCTGGCCATTGAGAAAAACCTGAACCAACCAGATGTCAAAGGGGTGGTGGTGACCCATGGGACAGACACCCTGGAAGAATCGGTTTATCTTGCAGACCTGGTTACTAAAAACCCCAAGCCGGTTGTTTTTACCGGTTCCCAGCGGGGGCCGCTGGAACTGGGTTCCGACGGCATCCATAATCTGAGGGATGCCATTTGTGTGGTTTCCTGTGACAGCAGTCGAGACAAGGGGGTTCTTCTGGTATTCAATGAAGAGATTCACTGCGCCGCACAGGTCACCAAGACCGATGCCTACAAGCTGGAAACCTTCCGCTCCGAAGGAAAAGGCCCCATCGGGTTTATTGATGAAAACACGGTCCAGTACCATTCCATACCAATTCTTTCCGATCATTTTCCCATTCGAAAGATCAATGCCCGGGTGGATTTAATCAAGGCGGTTGCCGGCATGGACGGTCACCTGGTGGCAGCTGCTGTCAAGGATGGCGCTAGCGGCATCGTCATCGAAGGCTTCGGCCGTGGCCATGTTCCGCCAGGGGCCTTGCCCGCCATCCAGGAGGCCATTGAAGCTGGGATTATCGTATTAATTGTCTCCCGCTGTTTTAAGGGGTTTGTCAAGGAAGTCTATGATTTTGATGGTGGCACCCGGGATCTTTTAAACAAAGGAGCCATTGCTGGTATCGGACTTGCCGGTACCAAAGCCAGGATAAAGCTTCTGGTGATTCTAAGTCATACACGGGATATGATCCAGATCCAATCCTGCTTTGGAGCGGACCCCTCCATGGGTCAAAGGAGAACCCCTTGCTGAATCAGGACATCAAAGACAGGTTAAAGAAAATAGTCGGGTCGGAACGGTTTCAGGATGATCCGGAAACCATTGTTAGCTATTCCTACGACGGATTTGTGGCAGAAGCCGATGCCGATGTTGTTTTATTTCCCCTTACCACCCTTGAAGTTTCCCGCATCATGAAAATTGCAGCCGCCCACCGCATCCCGGTCACCGCCAGGGGGGCAGGGACCAATCTAAGCGGCGGCTCCATTCCCGCCAAGGGCGGAATTGTCCTTTGTTTTATAAAAATGAACCAGATTGTGGAGGTCAACACCCGGGACCGGTATGCCATTGTCCAGCCAGGGGTGATCAATGGTGATCTTCAGAAAGTTCTGGCCCTGAAAAACTTTTTTTACCCGCCAGATCCTTCCAGTTTTGCCATCTCGACTATTGGCGGGAACGTTGCTGAAAATGCCGGTGGTCCTAGGTGTCTGAAATACGGGGTGACCGCTGATTATATCCTTGGCATGGAAGTCGTCCTGGCCTCGGGCAAGGTTATCCAAGTGGGCAGCTGCAATGTCAAGGACGTCACCGGCTATCGGCTGGCCAGCCTTTTTTGCGGGTCTGAGGGTACCCTGGGCATAGTGACTGAAATTACAGTTCGGGTAAGAGCTCTGCCGGAATCATTTCGCACGGTGCTGGCCATTTATGATAACCTGGAAGCCACTGCCAATACTGTGGCTGATATCATCGGATCGGGAATCATCCCGGCTGCCATGGAACTCATGGACAAGGTGGTTATCAATCTGGTCGAGGATGTCTACGGGCTTGGTTTGCCCCGATCAGCCGAAGGAATTTTGCTCATAGAAGCGGACGGTATTGAAGAAGCGGTGGAAAAACAAATGAACCGTATTATAGAAAAAGTCCGGGCAAACGGTGCCATTGATGTCAAAACCGCCGACACCGAGACTGAACGTGAAAATTTATGGAAGGCTCGAAGGTCTGCCCACGGGGTAATTGCCCGCCTGGCACCCAATTGCATAACCGAAGATGCCACTGTGCCGGTCAGCAACGTCCCTAAAATGATCCGGGGGGTAAAGGAAATCACACAACGGCACAATATCAAGGTAGGTATCCTGGCCCATGCTGGTGACGGTAACATGCATCCGGTAATTTCCACTGACATACGTAACAAAGAGGAATGGGCTCGCGTGGAAGCTGCCACCGAGGAAATTTTCAACCTGGCGGCCAGCCTTAACGGCACCCTTTCCGGCGAACATGGGGTGGGACTGGCCAAAACCCGATTCCTTCCGCTATTCATGGACCATGATACCCGGGAATTCATGGCGACGATCAAAAAAGCCGTCGATCCTCTGGGAATATTGAATCCCGGCAAATTTGTTTCATAAGGATATAGAAATGGCAATGGATGTGGAAGAAGCCTATCGCTGCGGCAAATGCGGAATCTGTCTATTGACTTGTCCGGTCTATCAACAAGTTCTGGATGAATCCTCAGGTCCTCGTGCAAAAATGCAGCTGATCAAGCATTATGCTGAAAAAGACCTTCTGTCTTCCACCCATCTGAACGATATTGTCTCTTGCTGCCTGATGTGCGGCAGTTGTACGGCCAACTGCCCCAGCGGAATTGATCACGACCCTCTATTCATGAGTATCCGCGCCCGGATGGCCAGCGACTATGGTCAGGACTGGAAGAAAAGAGTGCTTTTCCACCTGCTCGTCCATGAAGACCAACTGCACCTGGCCGCTAGATTCGCACGTATAGGGCGCAACACCGTACTTGAATCGATAGATCGGGATATCAAACTCGGCAACCTCCGCTTGAAGCAACTGCCAAAGTTTAACCAGGCCCCGTTCCGGGACCAGATCCCCGAGGTCATTGAACCGGTTGGCCCCATCCGGGGTACTATTTTATATTTTACCGGGTGTGGCACCCAGTACCTATTCGAAAAAGTGGGGCATGCCGTTGTCCAGGTGTTGCAGTGCATGGGTTTCCGCATTGTAATTCCCAATAGACAGGTCTGCTGTGGTCTGCCCATATTTTCCAAAGGAGTACTGACCGCAGCAAAGGCCAATATACTGAAAAACATTGCCATGCTAAATCGCCCGGATATTGTGGCAGTGGTTACAGATTGCGCCACCTGTGGATCTGCCCTGCGAAAGTCTTATCCGACCATCTTGGAAAACCTCGGTATTGATTCAGGCCAAGCCAAGGAATTGGCTGGCAAAGTCAGGGATATCTCCGAATTTTTAACAGAAAATTTTGAACTGCTGGCACCTCTCCTTGACCCGGAATCAACACCGCTGAGCACTACTTACCATTCCCCCTGTCATCTGAGGAATTCACAAGGGGTGGAATCCCAGGTGGAATTGCTGCTTGAAAGTCTACCCAATGTAAGGTTTATCCGATCAATTGATTTTGACACCTGCTGCGGAGGGGGCGGTACCTTTTTTTATGATTATCCCGATATTTCAAAAAAAATAGTGGATGTCAAAATCAGCAATGCCAGAGCCACCGGGGCCCGGATATGGGCCACGGGGTGTCCTGGATGCAATGTCCAGCTATCTGGAAATCTGGCATCGGATGACCGGATGACCCTGCACCATCCGGTTCAGCTGGCTGCGTCTGCCCTGAAAAAAGAGCATTCTGGACAAAGAACTAAAAAACAAGGTCAACTTGAAACGTCCCCCCATAGGAGCGGTAATGGAACAAAATTCTAACTATCGAATAAAAGTTCTGGAGAAAACATTCAAACTCCTGGGGCTTTTTTCAGAAGAAAGACCTGCCTTGTCCATCAAGGAAATCAATGACCTTCTGGATTTCAACAAAAGTTCTACTTTCCGGATTATCAAAAATCTGGAAGAGGTGGCCTATCTGACCAAAGATCCGATTACCCTCAAATATAAACTGGGGTATGGTATCTATTACATGGGAAATTTTGCTGAGTCCCACACAGTCGTCCATAAAATTGCCAAACCTTATTTGCAAAAATTAAATGAAGAATGTGTAGAAACAATTCACCTGGCCGTGATGTGCCGGGGACAGGCGTTATATCTGGAAAAAATTGAAGGCAAACGGGTTCTTACTGTGATTTCCAAAACTGGTACCAAACTGCCCTGCCATTGTTCCGGTGTGGGGAAGATACTGCTTTCCGACCTGCCAGAGGCTGAGCTGGCTGAAATTATCCGGGAGTGGGGCCTGCCTGAATATACCTGCAACACCATTACCGATATGGCCAGCCTGAAAAAAGAGCTCATCCAGATCCGAAAACAGGGCTATGCAATTGATAACGAGGAAATTGAAAACAGTTTAAAATGTATTGCCGCCCCCATCCGGGATTCAAGACAACGCGTGATCGCCGCTATTAGCATATCAGCCCCCAAGGAAAGATTCGATCATGACGAGCCCAACTTCAGATTTATTGTAAAGAAAACCGCCCAGGAAATCTCAGATCGGCTCACAAGGCACGAAGAGGGAAACATGATATGACCAACCCTAAAATTCCAGCTGGTTCAAGGCGCAGCGCCCGGATATTGAAACGCCCGGAATATTCCATGAATCGGTCGATCTACAAGGCCCTGGGGTATTCAGACGACGACCTTAAACGACCAATCATCGGCATTGCAAACTCCTGGAACACCCTGGTTCCCGGCCATGCCAACCTCCGAATCGTCAGCGACCACGTCAAACAGGGTATCTACCGGGGAGGGGCGACAGCGGTGGAGTTCGGCGTAATCGCAGCCTGCGACGGCCTGGCCCAGGGCCACGAGGGCATGCATTATATATTGCCCTCCAGGGAAATTATCTGCAATGAAATCGAGCTAATGATCCAGGCCCATCAGTTAGATGCCATGGTGCTTGTGGGGTCCTGTGACAAGATTATCCCGGGCATGCTCATGGCTGCGGCACGACTGGATATCCCTGCTCTGCTGGTGCCAGGCGGCCCAATGCTCGGCGGTGCACAATTTGATGGCCGCAAATCCGACCTGACCACCAACTCCGAAGCCCTTGGGATGCTCAAGGCTGGAAAAATCGATTCGAATCGTTTTGCAGATTTGGAAGACACCTGCTGCCCATCCTGCGGTTCCTGCTCTTTTTTGGGCACTGCCAACACCATGGGGTGTCTTTCAGAGGCCCTGGGGATGACCCTGCCAGGTGGTGCGCTAATACCGGCTACCCATCCCGATCGCCTGCGGCTGGCCCAGGAAACCGGTGTCGCCGTCTGCCGTCTTTTTGACCATGGCATTACCAGCCGGCAGATCATAACCCCCCTTTCCATGGAAAATGCGGTGCGGACCTGTCTGGGCATCAGCGGATCGACCAATGCGGTGCTCCACCTGACCGCCATTGCGTATGAAGCAGACCTGGACCTGGATGTGATTGACCTCTTTGACCGATTCAGCCGGGATACCCCCCAGGTCGCCCGGGTTAACCCTTCGGGTCCGGCAGACATGGAGGCATTCTGGAAAGCCGGCGGTATCCCCCGGGTCATGGACAAACTGCGCCCTCTCCTCAATTGCAAAGAACGGACCAGTACCGGGCTGTCCCTGGCTGAGAATCTTGACGGTTTCCGGTCAAAGTTTCCTGAAAATACAGAAATTATCAAAACCATGGATACCCCGTTCATGGCAGCAGATGGGCTTGCCGTGCTCAGGGGAAACCTGGCACCCGACAGCGGCATTAGCAAACCCGGGGCAATTGATCCCAGTCTATGGCAATTTTCAGGGCCGGCCCGGGTCTTTGATAGCGAAGAAGCGGCTGAATCTGCCATCCTGGATGGCCAGATCAACCCTGGCGATGTGGTGGTCATCCGCTACGAAGGGCCCAAGGGCGGACCAGGAATGCGCGAGATGTACAAAGCCATGAAATACCTCTATGGCATGGGCCTGGCCCAGAACACCGCATTGATCACAGATGGCCGGTTCTCCGGGACCAACAACGGCTGTTTTGTCGGACATATTTCACCGGAAGCGGCAGACGGAGGACCAATTGCCGCCGTCCGGGACAATGACATCATCCGCATCGATATAAAACAAAGAAGCATCCATCTGGAACTTTCAGATCTGGAAATCAAACAGCGCCTGGGCACCTGGCTCTGCCCAAAACCGAAAATCAAGAAGGGCTACCTGGCATTGTATGCCCGGCTGGCCGGTTCTGCAGCCCAAGGGGCTGTTATACGATACTAAGACTCGCCCCAGTCCCAGCTTATAAAAGAAACCATGGCGAGCCATATCAATATGGGAGGCACAATCAAATGGATATCAATCTGAACAACAAGGTTGCCGTGATAACCGGTGGCACGGCTGGAATCGGCCTGGCCACGGCTGAACTTTTTGCTCGAGAGGGTTCAACCGTCGCCATCTGCAGCCGCAGCGAATCAAACGTGAACAAAACCCTGGCCGATTTCCGGGACAAGGGACTGGATGTATATGGAGAGGCCGTGGATGTTTCCGACCGCAAAAGCCTTTTCGATTTTGCCGACAGGGTCGAAAAAAAATTCGGGGGCATTGATGTATGGGTTAGCAATGCCGGTATCCTTACCGAGAAAAGACTCCTGGACACCTCTGAAGACGAGTGGCACCAAATTCTGGATATCAATTTGTCCTCGGTGTATTACGGCGGACTCATTGCGGCTGAAAAATTTAAAAAACGCGGCGGTGGAGTCCTGATCAATGCGGCCTCATTTGCCTCTCTCATGCCGTCGGTGGGCAGCGGCGCCTATGCTGCCACCAAAGCTGCCATTGCCAACATGACCCGAACCCTTGCTGCAGAACTGGCCCCCCTAAATATTCGGGTGGTGGGGTATATCCCCGGGGTCATTGCCACGCCCATGACCGCCGGTTGGATAGAAGACAAAGGACATCTCCTGGTTGCCAACGCAGCCCTGCAGCGCGTTGGAACCGCCGAAGAAATAGCCAATGCTCTTTTGTTCCTGGCATCGGACAAAGCCTCCTTTATCACGGGTATCTGCCTGGAGATATCCGGTGGAAAATTTTGCGTTCAAAACGCTGCTGATGCCTGGTCCTAATAATGTCCAGCTGAAAATCCCTGGAATTAAGGCATGGCTGGAACGTGTGCCCGTCCTCTCACGCCGGAAACCGTGAGTAAGGTGCTTTGTTTAGACTTGTCACAGAAAAAATATATTCTCTCCGCAGATTGCCGAAAAAAATATTTTTTTCTATTCAAAAGATGCGGTTCATTACCTACTTTAATTATGAAATTGCTATTGGGGCCTCTGAAAAGTGGACGCAAAATGCAGACATTTTGGGCCTTTTTGTCCAGTTTTGACGAGAAGTGGAAAACAGCTTGATATTGACCAAACTCCCTGATATATAGTGTCTCCATGTAAGGGCCGATGTAACTCAGTTGGTAGAGTAGCTGATTCGTAATCAGCAAGCCAGCGGTTCGACTCCGCTCGTCGGCTCCA
>JAQICW010000168.1 GCA_027858355.1 Desulfobacula sp. | reverse complement strand
TGATAAAATTAATTTTTAATTTGTGTCCATGATAAAGATTTCACACAGAGATCTTTCCGACTAGCAGGTGCGTTTGATAAAGGGAGCTTAAGGATACTATTTGAATGGTTGAATATTGGAAAAGTTATGAATAGTTGCAAGTAAACTTAACTTTTTTAAGCCAGCTCAAAAGTAAGATGCCTTCCGATTAATATACCAATTTTAAGAGCTCATCATCAAAGCTATGATGAATGACATCTATTCTTTCACAATTTTGGGAAATAAAGTCTCCGGTCAATAGAGGAACCTGGAAAGGAAAGAATCCAGGGCTATTTGTTAATAATCCCAATGCCCCTTTTCCATCTGGTGTAACATGTAATGCAGATTCAATAAGTAGAATAGAGATATCTGGATTATTGATAATATACAAATCCGTTTTTTCATAACAGCCTCTTGAATTTGAATCTTTAAGGATATTCCAGGCCACAAAGGAACGAACTGTATAACGGGCATTTCGAGCCACTGTTTCTCTGTCACCGTATTGTTCTATTAATCTGTCGAAAATTTGTCTTTGGGTGATTTTATCCTGCAAGTTCAATATCCGACCGACCTGTTTTGCAACATTAAACCAGAAAGGGTATGATGCTGATACAACCGCCCAGTGCAAAGGCAGCCATTCTGACGGCTGAAGAGACTTTGCCAAATCCAAAGCATTTTCACAGAACGCTTTTAGCTCTTCATCCTTTGGAAACCATGACGAAAGGATGCTGATGGCCATGCTGTATGTTTTTTTGCCTCTTTTCCCAATACCGCCACTCTGTTTCTGAGTGGAAAGGAACTCATTCAAGTCTTCTCGAATTTCAGCTTCAGGTATTCCGGCAAGTAACATTTGTACAACACGGTCCATCCAGTCTATTTGAATCGTCTGCTTAATCCCTAATTTTTCATATCTCTTGTTTGTCATCGTTTATCCCTTTTAAAATTGACCAACGGTACGATGACTTCTTCTATGGAAATGCCCCCATGACCGACAATTATATTTCCGTTATTTATAAACGCATCCTGATCTGCAGCAACAAGCGGGAAATAGTCTGGAGGCAATCCAATCGGAAGCCATTTACGAGCGAACGAAAAATTAGCCGCAACCTGAGATCTCAATTCTTCAGATGGATAAATACGCACACGCTCACCTTTTGTTTCTGCAATGACACCTTCAGATGGCCGCCCCTTGCCACTGCATTCTATATTCCCATGATCAGATGTCAACCACACCTCATAACCGTGATTCAGCAGATAATTAATCAATGAATGCAGGAATCCTTTCTGGCACCATTGTTTAATTTGGTTGTGCATCCCGGCCGAACCAAGCTGCATTCCATGCATTATTTTGTCAATCTTATCAACCACCAGACCAACAGCTTTTGTCTTTCCCGGATGAATTATAGAATCCAATATATTTTCAGCATTGCCGTCACTCAACCCTCTTGCATAGGCAATATCAAGCCGGGAAACATTATTGTTCTCCCAAAATTGTTTCCAGAGTTTCTCCTCATTATTCGTTGTTTTAATGGATGAAGGAAAATAATAAGGAGGTTTGCCTGAAAAAATCGATTGTCTTGAGACAGATGTCAATGTCGGTATCCATGCAAAAACAGCTGATTCTTTTATGATCAAACTATTGTCACAATCCTGCAGCATCTGCCTGATGGAAACCCATTGATCCAGAGCAAGTCCATCTACGACAATCAATGCTGCAAGGCTTTTATTCGACTTGTCCATATCCCGTGCAATCCGTCTGGGTACCTGATGCAGCATTACCGGATTTGTGGGGGGAAGGTTGATCAAATTTGAGTAATTTTTGGTTAACCAGATGGCAAAGGCACGATTGAGCTTAAGTCCCATCTCACAAAATTGGGATAGCCAGGCATCGTCATCTGTACAATGTATCAATGCTGAAAGCTCGGCCCATTTTAAAGCAAAATGAATCCATTCTGAATATACCCCTTCAACGGTTGGAAAATCTTCCTGCAGGAGATTAAACAGTCCTGAAATGCGATTTTCATTATTATCGTCCTTTTCTTTAACGCCAATTTGAATCCAGGAATTTGAATCGATATTCAGCTTTGCATTTTTTACCGGCGCTATTTTTCCTTCAAGAAATAGATTATCGATATATATCCTGATATCTTGATGATCAAACGGGAGGAGCTTGGGGCCTGTGTATTTCAGACCATATTCAAAAGGCTTTTCTTCTATTTGATCACTTTTTCCAAGATGGTCTAAAAAGATTGGCCAGCGTTCCTGGAGAAAGGCAAAAAACGCTTTTTCATTGGGCACGATTTCTTTTAAATCCCATGTTTTAAAAACAGAATTTTCACTTAATATCCAGACAAGTCGTTCTGAAAAAACCGGGGCATATGAATTTTACTATAGTGTAAACGCAACAGCGTTCTCAAAAGTTTTATATCATCAGAGATCATGTCCATCGGGATTCCGTAAACATGACGTAAAATAAAGTCTTTGGTTGCATTGTCACCCATCCGGTCAGATGGATTTTTTTTCTGCGCATTGTACAGCGCATCCAGCATCGACCGGTCCAGTTGTTCTATAACCGGATAGCTTAAATTGAAAAACAGATCACCAAGATTAAAAGACAGCTTTCTTCCGGCCTGGAGCAAATCATATGGCAAACATGACAATTCAGAATTCTGCAACCGAAGAACTACCACTAAATCTGTATATTCTCCTTTATCCCAAAGACTTCTATACTTTGATTCATAGGCGTATCGAAATTCAATTGGATCATCAAATTCAATAAGATCAAATCCCCTTTGGTGCAGCGTTGCAAAAAGCTTTTCTTCTGTTAAAAGACTGTCAGGATCAGCAACCAGGGTTAACTGGCTGACATTTGGGATGAATTCTTCAAGAATTGTTTGTCGCCAGTCACTCATCAAACCAAATCCTCGATAATTTTCATTAAAAGTACTGGGCGTATCTCCGGAACAATCTGTCTTGCTGAATCCAGTTCAGATTTCCAGTCCAACTCTTCTTCTTCACATCGATTCAAACGATATTGCTTAACTTCTGGAAGTCCCACCCGATCTATTGCCCGTCTTCGTGCCCTGAATGCAATTGTCCCGCGATTTTCCTCTC
This sequence comes from Desulfobacula sp., assembly GCA_027858355.1. The sequence continues at coordinate 234 of JAQICW010000168.1, read as the reverse complement.
GGGATATGGATGCAATATGCTCCATTCTAAGGTCTTCAAAGATTTTCTGACCGGCGTTTTCTGCTTCTTGATTCAGCGTGTTGAATATGAGTATTGAATCCTCATGTTCTGTAACCCTATTAATTTTCGGTTCAATGGTCTGCAAAGAATCCCATATATGCCTTGCCGTCGCTAAAAACATTTTTCCTTGTTCGCTGATAAAAATACTTAAGTAGTGCCTGACCGAAAACCCCG
>JAQICW010000167.1 GCA_027858355.1 Desulfobacula sp. | reverse complement strand
GGTTCATCTACAAGGCGCATCAAATGTTTAATACTATACGTATTAGGCCTTTGGTGCAACGCAGTAGATGGGGCAAAAGACAAGCAATTTCGTTCAAGTTATAAAATTTGCGGTCCTAAACACCTATTTCAAAAGGAGACAGGTAAAAATTGTCTAAGATCATTGGTATAAGTTCAGGAAGAAACAATAAGGTCACAGAATCACTAATCAGGTCTATTCTGGAAGGAACTGGAAAGGCGTATGAGTTCATCAGCCTGTCTGGCAAGTTGATCCGGCCATGCGAAGCTTGTAATGGGTGTGTTAAAAATAATCGTTGCGTTCTGGATGATGATTTTCAGGAAGTGATAGAAAAATGTTACCAGGCCGAGGCCATCGTTTTTGGTGCCCCAAAATACTGGAAGCATATGAATGCGAAGGGACATGCATTCTGGGAGCGCGTCTGTTTTTCAGGCAGGCATAATTGTGTATTCCCTCTGGAAGGAAAGTTGGGTGTTATTGCCGCTGTCGCCGGTACAGGTAACGGGCAACCGGTTATCAATGATATTAAGACATACTTTGATGATGCCAGAATGCACATTGTTGAAAAAATTTCAGTACAGGGAGAATATGCCTGTTTTTCTTGCGGACACGGTAATCATTGTCCTGTTGGTGGTTTTGTGGAAATGTATCCGCTGGGCACAATCATCAAGCCGAAAATCGTGCCATCCCTCACCAACCAGCACCCTGATAACCCGGATCTTCACCAAGAAGAGCGTAACCGGGTAAATGATGCCAAAAAAATAGGCGAAATTCTGGGCAAGGTGCTTGATACTAAAACAACAAAACTCAAAAATTCATGTTAAAATTTTTAAATAAACTTTCTTACTCAACGTTGATACTTGCAGCGGTTTTTATGTTATTGACACCCATCAGTCCGATGCCACATGTCGTTGAAAAAGTCATCATGATTAAAAATATGACCCTTTATAAACCCTTGGACATTTTTGATCTCTTTTTTCACCTGTCTCCATTAATTTTGCTGATTATAAAGGCTATAAAAGACAATCGGTGATTTTGATGTCGTTAAGAATTCAATGATATCAAGAACACCAGCTGTCCCAAGTTTTATTAAGGCTGGTATTCCTTTTTTAAGAATATGGGAGCCAGCTTTTTTGGCTTTATTCCATGCTTCATTTTTCACTTGATTACCATTGATTAGTGTGTCTAACTCGAAATTCATTTCCCCTAAGAACGCTAATAAGGGGTCTACAGCAAAATCTGTTTCCCATGCACTAAAATAGAGAGATTGACAATTTTTGTTTAGTAAATCTGAGTGCAACATTTCTAAAAATGTTGTTTTTCCTTGGCCCCAAGGAGCATTTATTGATAGCACAATAGGTGTAGAAAAATTTCTTAAAAGCAAAGATAAATTATCAATATCAGCCTTTCTTGACAGCTTGTCATTTTCGTAAGGGTTGGCCAGATCAACTTTAATTTTTTTTGCTTTAAATTCCATATAACAAAAGTTCCTTATATTAGCTGTGAACTTGAACATCTGCGGCTTGCCGCCGGGTAGCCGGGGGCTGTTACCAGCCCCAAGCCCCCTCAGAACCGGACGTGAGACTTTCACCTCATCCGGCTCAAACATTGGTAAGGCATCTTGCGACACCCGGCAGTCAAAAACTGCCTTCACGATACGCGGTTGTATACGGGGTGCCTTCTCAGGCCCGCACGGCCGTCAGTAACATCGCTGTTACTATCATCCACACCAGTACGGTAATTCCGTTCAAATCGTTTCACGTGATTCAACGCCGTGTCAGAAGTCTGCACACTTTCGTGGTCAGGCAAATTTTGAACCCGTATCTGCCCCATTACAGGGCAGCGTTCGCTTTCTCTGACTTCCTCTACCCGCATCCCCGTGGGCCAACCTTGCGGTTTGCTGTCCTTCCAGGGAAGGAGGAATACGGGCTTACCAAGTTCCACTTTCAATACACAATGGGTTAGCGTCTGTTTGTCCGCCGGAGGAATCATAGATTACGTAGAGCGACTGACGAACACTCTATCCATACCTCTTGCCTTTTGGCCCAGGCCTGTCAGCATCTTTGGCCTGTTCAACATAACGACGTTTAATAACAGTTCACATATGTTACGCATACCACCATTCCTAGCTCCCATCCGGATTAATGCTTCCAGAGTTGAGTTCCTCTCACGAATCCCTCTCCAGGCAAAAGCCAAGGGTTTCATTGTCTTTCGGGCTCCGCACAAAATCATTACTGATAATGCACGCCGAAATAGAAAACTGCCGGTAATACAGCAGGTTGGGTCAATGCCCAACAATATTAAAAGCGACTTATCTTGTCGCAACGTCAGCATGTTACTTGTTAAATTTGAATTCTAAACTATCAAGTTCATTTATGAAGCACAGACCATCTCATCGATAATCTGCTTTGCTGAACGAATATCGGAAATCAAACCGGAAACTTCCCCAGCTGGCATGATACCGGAGTCAATATCCCCTCTAATCCACAATTTTTCTACTGCCTGAATATTAAAATGTGCATTTGAGTCCATCGGGCCGTTTAATATTTTTTCAACTAATGGCGTATGCAATGCCCGTACCCTGAATCTGCCCGTATCCACAAGCCTTGTTCCAGTGTCTCTTAATTCGGTTATGGTTTTCTTGTAATTGATATGGGCGATACACTCCGTTGCTGTAATAAATCGGGTACCGATTTGTACTCTCTGTGCCCCTAAAGCCATGGCAGCTTTGTAACCTCGTGAGTCCCCGATACCACCTGCAGCAATAACGGGAATGTTTACGGTATCGGCTACTGCGGGAACCAAGACCATTTTTGAGGCACCATTATATCCCTGCATGCCGCCGGATTCAGATCCTTCTGCGATGACAGCATCAGCCCCGGATGACTCTGCTTTACGCGCAAGATCCACCGTCGGCACCACGACGATCGCTTTGATTCCCCGGCCGTGAACATATGGAATTATTTTCTTGGGAGAACCGCCTGAAACAGTAACGCTACCGATCCCTTCTTCTGCTAAAATATCCACGAACTCTTGAACCAGAGGATTCATCGTAAACAAGTTTAAGCCAAATGGTTTGTCTGTTAGTTTCTTTGTTTCACGAATCTGGTTCCGTATTATTTTACTATCTTGGGGAAAAAGCCGTTGCCAGCAATCCGAATCCTCCAGCCTCAGAGACAGCGGCCACCAGCTCCGGATTACAGGTCACACCCATTGCACCCTGAATTATGGGGTATTTGCACTTTAGCATTTCATTAATCATATCCATGGAAGCATCCTCCTTTCCAGTATTGATCACGGTAATAATGCGGTTCTGACCGGTGCCGCTATTCCCGGCGGCGAAGCAATGATACCGTCGGTTGAAACCTTGCGTATTCTTTTCACGTTCCAATTAAAACCGTTTTGAATGATTTTTATGACCTGACCACTTGGGTAAATCATCGTTCATATCAAACACCCGCATACTGTAGAATATATGGCAACTGGGCTTGAAGCTGTCCGGAATTTTCGAAACTTGCCCGAAATCAAAAAGAGATGGAAAGGCAAGCCACATTCTACGCCCTTCATCGGCAATCAGGGTTCCGCATATACCGCAGCTGACTTTGCAGGGAAGAATGCGCTCGTGCTTATTAGACTCGTTGTTGTAGAAATGCAGATGATCGATACCGGTAGTTATCCTGACGTCACGCTTGTGGAATATGGCTGCCCACTGCATGGGGGCACCGTGCAATTTTTTGCAGACCAGACAATGACATATCTTTGCATCCACAGGATCCGCGCACACTTCGTATTGGACTGTCTTGCAGTAGCAGGTCGCCCGGTATTTGGTTTTAAACGTGTCATCCTCAACGGATGCATAGTCGGGGACGAATTCATTTTTCTTTTGAATCATATTGTACTCTCATTTTGGGCGTTAAGTGCTTTGTTATATTATTTCAGTTTTAGGTAAAGATTTATCCTGCTCAATTAACTCATGGAAGAATTTGATAGAACTAAATTGAAATGTTCTGATAATAATCCAATGTGAGATAGATCCCAATATGATACCTATCCCAAAGGGAATGAGCTTCA
>JAQICW010000166.1 GCA_027858355.1 Desulfobacula sp. | reverse complement strand
CCCTATAATGGTCCCCCCATCCCGGATGAGATGAAGGGAAGAAAAATTATTTTATGCCTTGAAAAAGAATATCACCCACCGTTTTTCAAAGAAAATAAAGAATAATATTGTGTGAGCGTTTCCATGAGGTTACAGTCTTTTCCAATATTTTCACTGAATAAATCAATGGAATCAGATTGTGCTGAAAAAAAGAAATGATGCAGATCCTTTTCAAGGGGTTCTGCACCATAAATCTTTTTATATTTTTTTTCTGCACTTCTTAAGTCAAGTCTCAAAGCAATAGCAGGATTATTTTTCACATAAGAATATTCCCTCATTGCACCAATTTTTTCAAATAAAAGGAGATCCTCATACACCCACTGGTATTTAGGATGAACCGTTATGACCAGGTCATCTACACCAAGGTGTTGTGTTGCATACTGGTGCATGATCCTGTTGCCCAGCATGGGGATGTTCATGTCCCGTCTTCGGAATGAAGGGTTTGATGCAAGACATCCGACTTCTGCAATAGCTCTTCCCTGGTTTCTTAAGGTATCCAGTTGGCTTTTGAACCCCTCATCCATGGGAAGCCCTTCTTCAGAATCCGGGAAAAGACTTATGGTATAAACAGGTGTCCTCTGGGAATCACCATTTACATGGCAGCCCAGAAAAACTTTGGATGCTGGATTGGAGTGCTGGGGAATGATTCTAAGGCAAGTTTCAGAAGGGTCGATATAACCGGATCGAACATAAACTTCATGTAGAAGACGGAAACATTTTATATGGTCATCAAGACTTACAGCCGGCCTGAAGATGATATCTTCAAGGTCAAGACTTAAAGCAGGCAGTTTTGACCTGACAATTTTTCGCCTGATAAAGCCCGGTAGTTTACTGCATAGTTGATTTGTTAAATATTTTACCTTGGACATTAAGGCTCCATTAAATTTTTCAAATTTCGAGAGACAATAATAATGTATCCAATAGATAATATCAAGCCTTAATTTTAAAGTCCTATATCGACAAGCTATTCTGATTAGGTGACACAATCACTGTTTTAACAGTAGCAGAATCTGCAATAGAGCCAATAACAAAGGATGAAATATTCAGTATTCGATCATTGATAGTGGCATAGCCTATAATTGTCTTGGTGCCTTTGTGCCTTTGTGCGAGTTTATATCTGAGTACCACCAGAAATCAAGAAACATCCAGGACAAGTTTCATGCCTTCGTAAACTTCAGCAAACCTGTCTTTCGTAAGGCTGCCGATTTTTTCTTTGAGGCTGAGTTTATCCACAGTTTTTATCTGTGTCATATTAACCACTGACTTTTTGGAAAAATTTGCTTCTCCTTTTCCCAGGATCACATTGCCTGGCAACTCACCAAATTTTAAAGTTGACGTAATTGCCACCACAATCACCGTATTCAATTTGCTGTCATTGAGCAGGTCATTTTGAACAACAAGCCCAGGACGTCTGCCCATTGGTTCGGAGCCTTTTGCGGGTGAAAAATCTACCCAATAGACAGAGCCTTTCCGGATTACCATTCTTGTCCCTCTTCAGTTCCCAAACCTTGAAACCATTTGACGCAGCTACTTTGTTCTTTTCTAATTGATTCATCTGAAAAGGTTTGATCGTATGCATTCTTAATATAGCGATTTCTTTCCGATAAAAGCTTTTCTCTGAGTATCGTGGAGATAAATTTGCTTCGAGAGATTCCTCTTTTTTTACTAATATCATCAATCATTATTACTAAGTCTTTTGGAATAGTGATAGCAACCTTTTGAGTATGCATTTTTTATACTCCTTTTTTGTATGATATTTAATGAATACTTTAAGTGTGGATATTTGTCAAACTGTTTTTTTCGATAATGAATGGCATCCTTTACATATGGTAAATATCCTGGCCCTGAGGGCCAGGATATTTAGTCAAGGATGACATCCTATACGGGAATAAGCATGAAATACCAGTGTACTTATTTGGTTTTTTATATTAGAAAAATGAAAAATATTATTCTCGCACAAAGCCGCAAAGACACTGAGTCCATAGACCTCTTGGTGACTTAGTGTCTTTGTGCGAGAATAAAAGGGTTTTTGTCCATGATTTTTCGCCACCAGGCTTCATGCTTCAGATACCAGTCTAAGGTTTTCTGGATTCCTGTCTTAAAATTCTCACCAGGCACATATCCCAGGCCTGAACCAATTTTACCTGCATTGATGGCATAACGGCGGTCATGCCCTGCCCTGTCCTTAACGTGGGAAATAAGAGTTTCAGGGCGCTTCCCCTGTGCAGACGGTGAGAGGGGATATTTTTGAGCCAGATTTTTATCTTGTTCAAATTTGCTGTGAATCATTTTGCATATAAGCTTAACTATATCGATATTAGCCCATTCATTATTTCCGCCGATGTTATAGGTTTGTCCGGGCTTACCTTTTTCCAGAATCAGGTCAACCCCCAGATTATGATCATCCACATAGAGCCAGTCCCTTATCTGTTTTCCGTCTCCATATATGGGCAGGGGTTTGCCATCCAGGATATTGGCAATTATGAGGGGAATCAGCTTTTCAGGAAACTGGAAAGGACCATAATTGTTAGAGCAGTTGCTGATGGTAATGTTAAGGCCATAGGTTTCGTAATAGGCCCTGACCAGATGGTCAGAAGATGCCTTGCTGGCTGCATAGGGCGAATTGGGTGCATAGGGTGTTGTTTCAGAAAAAGGGGGATCATCCGGGTGAAGAGTACCAAATACCTCATCCGTTGACACATGGTGAAAACGATGGTCTGTTGGTTGATTGTCTAACCAGATTTTTCTGACTGCCTTGAGCAGACAATGGGTTCCCACAATGTTGGTATTGATAAATTCATCAGGACTGTGAATGGATCGGTCCACATGGGACTCAGCCGCAAAATGGACAATGGTGTCGATATTTTGTTCTTTTAACAGGGTTTCAACCAGATCCTGATCAAGGATATTGCCGTGAACAAATTTGAAGTTCTGGAATGTTTCAGCTTTTACCAGATTTTGCCTGTTGCCGGCATAGGTGAGGGCATCCAGAACGATGACGTGGTCAAGGGGATATTTATCCAGCCAGTAATAGATAAAATTTGTCCCGATAAAGCCTGAACCGCCGGTGACTAAAATATGTTTCATTTAATAAGATCCTTTAGCATTGCCCTGAGCTGTTTACGCCAATGTATCGGAAAAATACCAAATGCTTCCCGTGTGGCTGTCTTGTCCAGCACACCGTACATGGGCCGTTTAGCCGGAGTGGGGTACTGGTCTGTTTTCACGGGTAATACCTGGATCGCTGTGTCGAGCAGACCCGCTTCAATACCCTCTTCCTGAATAGCAACGGCAAAATCATACCAGGATGCAACCCCTGCATCTGTCCAGTGAAAAGTTCCGGATATATTTTTTTTAATCCCAGTCCAGATTGCCTTAGCAAGTCCATATGCCCAGGTGGGTGTCCCGATCTGCTCATCTATGACGTTCAGGCTTTTTTTTTCTGCCATGAGCGTAAGCATTGTTTTTACAAAATTATTGCCATGGGAAGAGTAAAGCCAGGCAGTTCTGATAATCAATGCCTTTTCTGCCAGAATTTTTGAAACAGCCTGTTCACCTTTCAGTTTAGACTTTCCGTAAACAGATTCAGGGCAAGGTGTATCTTCCGGCAGATAGGGTTTAAAATTTTTACCGCTAAAAATAAAATCAGTTGAAATATGGACCATATGGATTTTTTGTTTTTCTGCCAGTTTTGCTATTTCTTCCACTGCTTTATAATTAATCCTGTAAGCCAGGTCTGTTTCCACTTCTGCTCTATCAACAGCTGTGTATGCAGCTGCATTGATTATCCAGTCTGGACTAGTTTTTTCAATACATTGATGTATACTTGCTGTACTGCCAAGATCTATTTTGGGGTAATCGCAGTTCATCAAGGTAATGCCTGCAGGGCAGGTGCGCTGTAATTCCCAACCCAGCTGGCCATTTGAACCGAGCAGTAACACCTTCATCTGAACACCTCGGCATTGCCCAATGTTAACCCTGCCTCATCTTTTGGAGATAAAATGGGGGATGTGCCCGAAAGGATGGGCCAGTCAACGGCGATTGAAGGATCATTGTATGTTATGCATCGTTCATTTTCCGGCGCATAATAATCTGTACATTTGTATGTAAATTCAGCTTCATTGCTCAATACATAAAAGCCATGGGCAAAACCCGGCGGAACCCAGAGCAAGGACTTGTTTTCAGCAGAGAGCGTGGTTCCTGTCCACCGGCCAAAGAACGGAGAATTCTTCCTGATATCAACTGCCACATCAAATACCTCCCCCAAAATAACTCTCACCAGTTTTCCCTGGGGCTGTCTGATCTGATAATGCAACCCCCGTAAAATGCCCTGGCTGGATTTGCTATGGTTACTTTGTACAAAAGAAAAATCACCCACATTTTCTTTAAAATCGTCATCCCGCCAGGTTTCCATAAAAAAACCCCGGGGGTCCACAAACACACGGGGTTCAATCAAAATAACGTCTGGTATGTCAAGGGGGACATATTTCATGGAAAATCCTTTTTACTGACATTGCGATTGATAAGATCTAACAGATATTGACCATACTGACTTTTTAACATGGGTCTGGCAATATTTTCAAGCTGTTCTTCATTAATAAGTCCCATCCGATATGCTATTTCTTCGGGACAGGCAATTTTAAGACCCTGGCGATCTTCAACCACTTTAATAAAGGTCCCGGCATCCAGAAGGGATTCATGGGTGCCAGTATCCAGCCAGGCAGTTCCCCGGCTGAACAATTCTACGGATAAATTGTCCTGGGAAAGATATACATTATTCACATCGGTTATTTCCAGTTCCCCCCTGGCGGATGGCTTGATCTGTTTTGCAATTCGGATCACGTCATTGTCATAAAAATAAAGCCCGGTCACCGCAAAATTAGATTTGGGGATTTTAGGTTTTTCTTCAAGACTCGTCACCTTGCCCTGATTATCAAACCCGACAACCCCGTATCTTTTGGCATCCTTGACATAATATCCAAAAACTATGGCGCCCTTTTGTGTTTTTGCAATCATCTGCAGGCGCTCAGATAACCCTTCACCGTAAAAAATATTATCCCCAAGGACCAAGGTAACGGGATCATTTCCTATAAAATTTTCGCCGATCAAAAAGGCCTGGGCAAGTCCGTCAGGAGACGGCTGGACAGCGTATTCCAAAGAAAGCCCCCATTGAGACCCATTACCCAGAAGATGTTTGAAATTATCCAGATCATGGGGAGTGGTAATGATAAGGATTTCTTTAATCCCTGAAAGCATCAGGGTTGATAAAGGATAATAAATCATGGGTTTGTCATAAACCGGCATCAACTGCTTACTAACCGAATAAGTTAACGGATACAGGCGTGTGCCTGATCCGCCTGCCAGTATAATTCCCTTACGCATTTTATTTTACCTCATTTTTTTGCATTTTACAGGATATTCAGCTACCCGGGGATGGTCTTTCAAGTTGAATTCAGGAGGACGCAGTATCCAAATCTAAATGGATTTTAATTGCTCTATCCATATCATTTACCAGTTCACTGTTCAGCAGTCCAATCTGTTTTATCAACCTTGCTTTATCCAGAGTCCGAATTTGGTCAGCCTTTCCTTTTGAATCTTTTTTCAATTTGCTGCCTTCCTTGGGAAGATAAATTTCAAAAGGATATATTTTGGTAAGATTCATTGAAATTACCGGGATTATTGTTACAGTTCCTGAATGTTGATTGCCCACATCGTTTGATACAACAATAACCGGTCTGGTTTTTGAAATTTCATGGCCGATCACAGGATCAAGTGCTGCCAGAAATATTTCTCCTCGTTTAATATCCATCCCAGTTCCCGATATCAATGGCTTCAAATTCTTGTGATATCTCCAGGGCTTCTTCTTTTGTTGCCTGATATCCTTCTACAAGAAGCGCTTCAATCTTTTTTTCTTTTAGATGTTTGATTCGAAGTTTTATGGCTTCTGCAATAAACTGGCTTCTTTTCCTCGGCCCTGAAAATTTATTAAGTTCTTCGGTTATGGACAAAGGGAGTGTGATGTTTAATCTGACCATCTCAGTGCTCATAATAGCCTCCTTAAATTTTAATCTCTTTTATTATGCGCATAAGAAAACTCATTGTCAAGCACACTACGGTCAAGAGAAACCTTTTCAAGGCTTCAAAAAAATGTTTGAAGACATCATTCATTCTTTCACCTCTTTGTGTCTTCGTGCCTTTGTGCGAAAATTAAAAACCCCTATTAAAAACACCATTCACCTTTTCGCCAAAGGCTGAAAATCCGAGGTGATCGTTCCAATACTTTATGGGGCTGAGGTTCAGATACCAGGTAACCCCATTTGGATGAGTATTTTTGATGAGAACATCCGGTAGATCATTATCTTTAAAAATCTTGGCCGCTTTGTTTTTTGTAGCCCGTTTGACAATTACAATCTGCTTATACTCAAACGCCCCATTGTAATAGGTAAATCTTTGGTTAAACGGTTTTCCATATTTTTCAGCATCAATTTCGGTAATACCCTTTCCATTCAGGTATCTGGCCGTATCATCCCGCTGAACCCCAAAAAGGTCATCGAGTATTCCTGTTTTTTGCCATTTGCCGTGTTCATCAAATATGCCGCATAAATTGTCCGCTACCAGTATACCGCCTTTTGCCACAAACATACTTAACGCATGGGCTTCTTTTGGTGACAGGCAAATGGTTTTTGGCAAAATGATAAGTTTAAACTGCTGGTTCAGATCAATTTTTGATTCTATTACGTCCAGGTAGTTTATAAACTCATATTGATATCCCAGATCCTCCAGGGTTTTGCACCAGGCTTTCCGCAAAACGCCTGAAGACTGGTTCTCATTATCAATGGAACTAAGTCTTTTGGGCCAGGTTTTTCCATGAACCATGGCATCCATGGCCCATCCCGCCTGAATACTCGGATGGGAATAATAAATGCCGATGGGATCGGATGAAAACAATGAATTTTTGTTTACAATATACTCACTGATTTCCCCCTGAACCGTTTCAAACACCGTTTTAAGCGACTGGATATATGTTGACGGCTGTTTTAGTCCATTGATCGTTTCAAACCAGCCTTCAGACCAGGCAATGACCGCCTGATTCCCATGAAGCATGTTATACCATAAAAACCAGGAATCTATTTTCATGTTTTTTGATGAAAAAAAAGTACGCATTCTGATTTTCTTTGGGTCACCCCAAAACGATCTTAAAATTTCATTTGTCCCATGAATATCATAGGCTTCCATCCATTGTACGGCCCTGGACAACATCCCATAGTCATATCCACCCCAGACAGAAGGTGCCTGACCGCCGACAAACCCCTGGGGGAAAACATCTGAAAACGATTCAAAATCTGTATCCCATTGTTGATTTAATGCCTCAATGCTATGATACTGGTCAGTGAGCCAATTCCTGAACCATGCCAATGAAAAAGATTAAATATCAACATCTGACGGATTGAATGTCCCCAAAGAAATCTCATCATCCAGGGCATAGGCAATGACATTACCATTTTTTAAATCTGAAATATTATTTTGAATATGCACCTTTATTTTTTTGATAACATCCGGATCAGCGAAGGATCATGGCCTTTCCAGAAGAGGGCTCTTTCCTGTAACTATATCTTTGTTACGTCCTTTAAGGACCGCAAATTTTATAAATTGAACGAAATTGCTTGTCTTTTGCCCCATCTATCGCGTTGCACCAACGGCCTAATACGTCAAGTATTAAACCTTTGATCCGCCTTATAGATTAACCAAAATCCTGCGCAATTTCTGCTCAATTTATTTCATTTGAGGTCCTTAGTTAAAATCAAAT
>JAQICW010000677.1 GCA_027858355.1 Desulfobacula sp. | reverse complement strand
CTGTCCCACCCACTGCAGGTGTCCAAAATCAAACAGGGTAAAAAGGTGTCAGGATTGGGAGTTTGGACGACAGAGCGGTTTTTTTTGCAGTTAAGTGCGGGCTGTGATTTTTATATATTATTAACTGGAATATGGAAGAATGGCTTATGATGCCATTTCTGATTCATATATTTGAATAGAAACTTCCATTCCGAAAAAAACTGGCATACCACATATAGGGGTGCTCAAATTTTGCCTGGGCTGAGTCTTTAAAATACCAGTGCACGCCGGTAATTTCCAGCCGAAACCCCATATAGATAGACAATATAATCGCTCTGGGCCTCTGAATTTTCAGGTCAAAAAATTGAAACAATTCCTATCCTGTGACTCCTTTATCCGGCAAAAGAATAGATATTTTAGTTCCTTTTTCTTCAGAAGAGGTCATGTGGATACTACCACCGAGTGTCTCCACAATCAGCCTGGCACTATAGGTTCCAATACCGGTTCCTTTTGCTTTGCCGTCGGTTACATATTTATCGGAAAAATTAACTTGAATTTTTTCTGGTACGCTTCCTCTATTACGAATACAGATTATCGCCTGTTTTTCTTCTTTCGTCAGTGCAATTCGAATTGTTTCATTTCTCGGTGTAGCTTCAATCGCGTTTTTAATCAGGTTGGCCATCATTGAATATATTAAAAGATCCTCTGCCTTCACAATAAAGTTTTCGTTTTCATGAAAGAGGTGACCATCTATTTCGATAAGGACAGAAGTTTATTTCAGTTTGATAAGCGTCTGGAATTCTATTTCAATTCGTCGAATAGTATGGACCAGGTCAACATCCACAGGGGTCAGCCTATATATGTTTTGCTCCATCTTGAACAGGTCAAGAGAAGAATTGATCATGTGCAGCATTTTATATGCAGCATCTTTAATGATTTTTAAAACATCTATCTGATCCGGGTTCAACCCTTCCATGAATTCCAGTAGTTCAACCCCTGTAAAAACACCGGTCAATGGATTTTTCAAATCATGATGGGTAATTCGTTCCACCTCTTCCCTGAGTTTAGCTGCCTCAATCAGCTTTTTGTTCTGTGCAGCCATCGTTTCAAGCGCATCTTTTAATTTCAATTGTGTTTCAACTCTTGCCAAGACAATGGATGCTCTGAACGGCTTTGTAATATAATCCACGCAACCTGCTTCAAAGCCAAGAATTTCATCTTCAACTTCATTCATGGCAGTGGTAAAAATAACCGGAATTCTTTTTGTTTTGGTGTCTGATTTGAGTTTTTGACAAACCTCATAACCGTCCATTACAGGCATCATGATATCCAACAGAATAAGATCCGGTTGAACCTGTTTTGCTATTTCAAAGGCCTGTTTCCCGTCAACGGCAAAAGCCAATTGGTAATTGTCCTTCAGGATCTGGTTGAGAAGTTTTCTGTTGTTAGGCTCATCATCAACAACAAGTATTTGGTACTGTTTATGAGGCATGCTGTTCTCTCCAATCTGGATATGATAATGCCATTTTTTTATTTCAGGAAGGTCAAACTATTTTAGATTTTCTCCTGGAATGTACTTTTCCCAGCTGTTTTTTATTTCAATTATTTCTGGCTTAATCTTCAAAAAACATTCAGCAAGTGTAGGATCAAAATGGGTACCCACAGTCTTTTTAATTTCTGCAAAAGATTCTTTTATCGACCATGCAGGCTTATAGGCACGTTTCATGGTCAAAGCATCAAACACATCGCAGATAGCCACAATACGGGCTGCTTCAGGAATATTTTCTCCAGTTAATCCATTGGGATATCCCGAACCATTCCATTTTTCATGATGGCTCAAAGCTATTTGTGCAGACATCCGGAAAAAAGAGGTGTCATTTCTTGATAAGATATCATACCCGATGGTTGTGTGCGTTTTCATGATATCCCACTCTTCCATATTTAATTTTCCTGGTTTTTTAAGCACTGAATCCGGCATGCCTATTTTCCCGGTATCGTGCATTGCAGCTGACAATTCAAGCTCTGAGGCCTTATCAACCGTCCATCCTGATGCACGGGCAATTGCTGCAGCATATGCGCCTATCCGCCAGATATGGCACCCTGTATCATCGTCGTTATAGTGTCCGGCCTCACCCAGCATGTAAATGGCAGACTTCTGACTTTCCTCAAACATGGTGGTACGACTAACCACTTCTGCCTCACACTCTTTTTGTTGATTATACAGCGAAAGATGTGTTGCCACTCTTGCCAAAACGATCGGTTTTGAAATCGGCTTTGTGATGTACTCCACTCAACCGGTCTCAAATCCAAGCGTTTCATATTCATTCTCGTTCATTGCTGTTGTAAAAACAATTGGGATTTTATGGATTTCAGGGTCTGATTTTATTTTCTTGCAAACTTCATAACCATCCATTCCGGGCATCATAATGTCCAGTAAAATAAGATCCGGTTTGATTTTCTGCGCCACTTCAACAGCCTGCTTTCCATTTACGGCAAATGCTGTATCATATTTATCCTGAAGGATCTGCAAAAGGAGTTTTCTGTTATTGGCTTCATCATCGACAACCAGTATTAGATATTTATTTAAAGGCATAATTGTCTCCTCAATCCAATCGCAATGATTCTGCAAGTTTGATCAATTCTTTTTTCGCACTATCAAAATCCAGGTCTTCTGAATAATGAATCATAGACTTTAACTGATCCGGGTGAATATAAGTTTCCAGCTCTCGGATCAGTGGCTTGAGAGCGTGAGGGGAGTATAGATTAAAGGCATTCGTTATTTTTTCTATTAGCTGACTGATCCTGTCTGGATCATTTTTTTTAAGAAGGATGTCAGGCTCGTGCCTGCTTTCCAATTCCGATATTGATAAAATGGCTGAATGCAATTGGGCTTCTAAGAAAACAGATTGTTCCATTACTGTTTTAATGTTTTTTTTCTTGAGTGCTGAATTAATAATTCCCGCTATATCCGCTACTTTTATAATAGATAAATTTCCAGCCAGCCCTTTTAATGTGTGGGTTGCCTGGTATGCTTGTTCAATCTCACCAGTGTCCAGCCAAAGCAGGAACCTTTTTGAAAAATCCTTATATTGATTGGCGAACTCTATTAAAGCCTTTGTATAAACATCCTGATCCTGCCATCTTGCTAAACCTGATTTATAATCAATACCCTTTATATCCGGGATTTTTGATTCATAAAAAGAGTTGGGCTGAATTTTTCCTTCTAATTTTTTGGCACCTTTGTTTTTCGGAACCAATTTATCCATAACCATATTCAAATTATTAAAATCAATGGGCTTGGACACAACAGAATCCATGCCTGCAGCAATAAATCTTTTGATCTCGCTTTCCATAACACTCGCCGTCAGCGCAATGATTGGGATATGCGCTGCGGCATCAATTTCTATTGAACGGATTATTGCCGTAGCTTCAAGCCCATCCATTTCAGGCATGTGAATATCCATAAGTATGATATCAAATGTATCTTTTTTAAAAGCATCGACAGCCTCTCTACCATTGCAGACCCGCTTAATAATATGCCCCTGGCGTTCTAAACGCGTTCTGACTAAAATCGCATTTACTTCTGTATCCTCTGCCAGAAGTATCTTAAAACTACGATCAAGCTTCTGTTCTGGTGTTTCTAACTCCTTGCATTGATCAAGATCTCCAATATCTTTATCATTAACTGGTTTGATTTTTATGATAAAATGAAATATGCTTCCTTTTCCTATCTCGCTCTCCGCCCAGATTTGTCCCCCCATAAGTTCAACAATCTGCTTTGAAATAGTCGTTCCAAGTCCTGTACCCCCGTACTTACGTGTCGTGGACATATCTGCCTGTTCAAATGAATCAAAAAGTTTATCTAACCGATCAGATGGAATCCCGACTCCCGTATCGTTAACCATGAAATGAATTTCGTCTTTCTTTTTGCCTGGTAATATCTTCAAAACCACACCACCATTTTCTGTGAACTTGATGGCATTACCAATAAGATTAATCATAACCTGTTTAATACGAAAGTCATCCCCCAAAAATACGCCTGATACAGATGGATGAATATCATATTCAAGAAGAATTCCTTTTTTTTGAGCCTCGATTTTCATCGTATCAAATGTTTTTTTTATCAATTCAAGTAATCGAAACGGTTTTTTCTCTAAAACGACTTTCCCTTTTTCTAGTTTGCTGACATTAAGAATATCGTCTATCAAGGACAAAAGGCCCTTAGCAGAGTTATAGGCAATTGATAAATGCTGTTGAAGGTCATTTTGAATAGACGGGCCTTCAAGACTCAATTCTAAAAACCCCAATACAGAATTCAATGGAGTACGGATTTCATGGCTCATATTGGCAAGAAATGCATCTTTTGCAAGATTAGCAGCTTCTGCCTTTTTTTTTGCAAGTTTCAGCTCTTTATTGGAGTTCTTTAATTCAGAGGTTTGTATCTGGATCTCAGAATGCAGCAATTTTGAATATTCAGCACTCTGCTTCTGGTTTTTGATTAAAATATCCTCATATGGGGAGTGAGCTGACAAAACCTACCTTAAGGTGAATAGGAAATATGGTCTCATCAATCATCTACAACAAGCCTATCTGGCAGCGCTGTGTTCGTTTGGTGACGGGCCATTCTGC
>JAQICW010000673.1 GCA_027858355.1 Desulfobacula sp. | reverse complement strand
CTGTAGCTCAGCTGGATAGAGCAACGGACTTCTAATCCGTAGGTCGCAGGTTCGAATCCTGCCAGGCGTACCACTTTTAATATCAAGGCTCTTGGGGATTCTCTTCAAGGGCTTTTTTGATTTTGCGCTAAAGTTTTGGTGTTGTATGGAATATAAGGTGATAACTAAATGTCTAAATTAACTATGATTATCAAGGGTGTGGGATGAATGAAGCAAAATTAATCGACAAACTTAAATTGATAGAAACTCTTTTTGCAGGGGCAACTACAGACGGTGAGAAGGATGCAGCATTTAACGCTTTGCAAAGAATAAAAGATCGGATAAAAGAGGTTCAGGAAACTGATCCCCCGATTGAATATAAGTTTACAATGTCGAATATGTGGTCAAGGAAGCTGTTTGTTGCACTTCTTCGTCGTTATGATCTCAAACCTTTCCGGTATTACCGGCAAAGATATACAACTGTCATGGCTCATGTCTCAAAAACGTTTGTTGATGAAACCCTTTGGCCTGAATTTGAAGAACTCAATAAAACCCTTAGATCTTATATTGATGACATTACAAATAAAGTGATTTCTGAAACTATTCATGCTGATAGCTCTGAGGCAGAAGTTGTTCAACAATTATCCGCAAAATAATAAGAAAATAAAGTAGTTATTTAAAATTTTAATCAACACAATCAATGTTTGAAAAGAGTTAAATTATGTCCAAAAATAATCTGTACCTGTTCATGGCACTTCATGTATTTTTTGCAGCTGGTACATTTATTCTCAGCAAAGCTGCAGCCGTAAGTTTTGCCGACCCCCTGGTTTTAACAGTTTGCCGGGGTCTGGGTTCTGCTATTATTTTTCTTGGGTTTACCGGTTGGAAAATTCCAAAACCTGATTTTACCCTAAGGGAATGGTTTGGAATATTGGGGCTGGGCATCTTATTGGTTCCTTTGAATCAATATTGTTTTTTAAAAGGCCTTGAGCTTACCGTTCCCGGGCATTCCGCCCTTATCTATGCATTGACCCCAATTGGTGTACTTTTGCTTTCAAGTGCCATGGCCAGAAAAATTCCTTCTTTACAAAAACTTTCAGGAGTTTTTATCGCATTTTTGGGGGTGATTATCGTTTTAAGACCATGGTCATCCGGGGTTCAGGTCAGTGAATTAAGAATCGGTGATCTTTGGCTTATTGGTGCAGTTTTTTGTTGGGCCCTGTACACTGTTTTTGCCAGCGATATATGCAGGAAAAAGAATGCTCTGACTGTCACGGCCTGGAGCCTGATTCTAGGAGTTATAGTAATGCTGCCCATGGCTGCCGGACCTATTCTGGCCTTTGATTATCATTCTGTTTCAATGGCCGGATGGTTAGGGCTGGCATACATGATTGTGATAACCAGCACAGTGATGATGATATTGTGGAATATCCTTTTGCAGAATCTAACACCTGTTCAGGTAGCCATAACAACCAATGCCCAGCCTCCTGCAACGACTATCCTTGCGGCAGCAACGGCGGCAGTGGGCTTTTTACCTGGTAGCCAGGACCTGGGGCCATTGTTTGTTCTGGGGATGGTACTCTCTCTTTCAGGGGTAATTATGATTCAGAAAGCCAGGAGTTAATCCCAAAATACCAGGGAATTTTCAACAGAAATCCTATCTATAAGCAACCTGGAAACAGGTATCAACAACATTCTCGGTCATTAATAAAATTTTATCTATTTTTTAAATATTATGCCAGCAATCCGGATGAAATAGAAATATATCATTGTCATTTTTTTTAGTAGGCGTTATGCTAAAATTTATGAAGGTTAATGAACATATTAAATAGTTTTACAAAAGAGTGGGTTGATAATATCAAGGAGTTCAGAAAATGGATAAAGAAACAGCTTCTCAAATAGCTCGAAAATATGTTGAATTTATTAAAAAAAAAGATCCTAATGTGAAAAAGGCCTATATTTTCGGTTCATATATTAAAGGTACTGTCAAAGAAGACAGCGACATTGATCTGGCAATAATTTTTAAAAATCTTACAGATACATTTGAGACGCAGGTTCAATTAATGAAGCTTAGAAGAAAATTTGATACCAGAATTGAACCTCATGCATTCCGGGAATCTGATTTTCAGATTTCAAATCCTTTGGCAAATGAAATATTGAAGACCGGTTTGGAAATAATTTAATTTTGATGACTTTAAAATTCTCTTTTCCGCCTTTCACCCATCCGGCTTAACATAATCCTTCTCAACCCAGACTTCCGGTTTGGAGAGCCCAAATCATTTGAAGGTTTTCTAAAAAAATGAAAAAATGCTTAATCCACTTTTCTCTATTTAACCTATTTTTTAAATATTATGCTTGCATCCTTGGGCAGTGCCAGTCCAACGCTCACTTCCAATGCTTTTAAAATACCGGATATCACAGGACATGACACATGGGGAATGTTTTTCAGGGAAATGTCAATTACCTGGGAATTAAGGGTTCCTGTTTTCCTATCTTTAAACAGTTCGGTCATTATGTTCAGTTCTTTTCCTCCGAGGATCTCATCGATTTTTTTCCAATTGGGGCATTCACTATCCAGTTGGAAAGAGGCTTTGTAACCAGTCTTGTCTTCTGCATGTACAGTTGTGGTGAACCCACAAATACCGCCAAATATCTCAACGTTGACCATTGTTGTATGATACTCCTTTTTTAAATTATTTCTTTGATTTTTTTAATGTATTTTGGTGTCGTACCACAGCAACCGCCGACAATTTCTACCCCAAGCTCTTTGATGCTTTTTATACTGTCTGCAAAAAAGGATTCATTTTCCGGATAAAAAACGGAATTGTCTTTTGTTGCCTCGGGTGAGCCGGCATTGGGCTGGATAATGACAGGAACATGAACGTTCTTTTTGATTTCATGGGCCAGATCAATCATTGTCCTGCTCCCCATTGAACAATTGGCGCCCACAGCTGAAGCGCCCGCATCAGCAAGTGATTTCATACTATCGTTGGGATTGCTTCCAAAAATGGTAAAAAAACCTTTCTTCATTTTTTTAAAGGTAAGGGAACAAAAAATCGGTTTTTTAGACACAGACTGGACAGCTTTTATGGCTGCAAAGGCAATCTTAATATCAAAAATAGTTTCAATCAGGAAAACATCCACGCCTTCATCTTCAAGAAAACCAGCCTGCCTGGCAAAACAGTCTATGGCTTGATTAAATGATACAGGACCCATGGGCTCAAGCATATCCCCCAGGGAGCCCAGGTCACCGGCAACGTATTGTCCCTTGCCACAGACTTTCCTTGCAAGCCTGACCCCGGTTCGGTTTATCTCTTCTACACTTTGGGCGACACCCATTTTTTTTAGTTTTATGGGTGATGCACCAAATGTGTTGGCAGTTGCCACATCTGCGCCTGCATCATAATAGGCTCGGTGTATATCCCTGATGATGTCAGGATGCTTTAAATTCCACAGTTCCGTTGCTTCTTCGCCTGTAATGCCTTTGCTGATAAGCATGGATCCCATGGCACCATCAAAAACAAGGCCATCTTTCTGGATTTTTTCAAGAATATCCATGATTTATTGTTTTTCTATATCCTTATTATTGTTCATGTATGCATCTATATATTTTATAGTTCAAACCGGCTGTAACAGGTCGATGATGATATAGAAATTTTATCAATTTTACAATATCAATAATTTGCAATTATTTTAATCTCTTTAAAGGGGATACAATGGTAAATGTTGACCTTAGATACTAAGTTTTCTGGGGCTTGAATAGTGATGGCTGCCTTGAAGCGTTTTACCAGGGGGAACCTGAAAAAAGTTAAATTGCCGGGATTGTCATTGTATGATTCATCAAAATATATGGAGGTTTTGTTGTTATCGATCTTAAAGCTGAATTTAGTCAGGGGGATAGCCAGGCCCTTGCCTTTTGCCTTGATATAAGATTCTTTTAAAGTCCAGAAATCGAAAAAAGTCTCTTTTTTTTTATGTTCAGGCTTATTCAGGATATATTCAGATTCCTGGCTGGAAAAAAATCGGTCTGCAATGTTTAAATTGATTTTTCTGGTTGAATCTTCCACATCAATTCCTATTTCATGGTTAAGGATCACTGCACATGCAGTTAGGCCTTTGGCATGGGAAAGATTGAATCTGATGGGGATATTGGTTACTCCGGGTTTAATATCAGGTTTTCCATGGCTGTTTTCTTCAAATTCAAAGGATTCTGGAGGGATATTGGTGCATTGGGACAGAACAAACCTTTGAAGGCCTCTTGTAACAAGGCAATTATGTCTGTCCTTTTCAAAAACATATCGATTGATTTTTGATTTTTCTTTTTTATTGGTTACTTCAAGATATTTATCAAGTAATAATTTGTTTTGTATTTCATTTGTTAATGTATAGAAAAAATGGATTTCACCTGGTTGTAAAACAATAGGTTTCAATTGCTTTCCTTAAAAGTTCAATATGCAGTATACCCGATAACACAAGCCGGTTTGACTATTCAAGGTAGCACAAAATGGAATGGAAACATAGATTCTGTTAATCCAAAAAGTCAGGACATTGTTTCTTGACTTTTGAATCAATTTTTTATATAAAATGATCTTGTTGTACAAAATTTTTGTATATCTAAGCCGAAGTGGTGGAATTGGTAGACACGCTAGACTTAGGATCTAGTGCCGCGAGGCGTGGAAGTTCAAGTCTTCTCTTCGGTACCAATCAATAAAGACGGGCTTTTCGAGAGTTTTTGAAGTTTCTTGAAAGGCCCATTTTTTTGTTTAGGGTAACCATATGGGGAGTGAGCTGACAAAACCTACCTTAAGGTGAATAGGAAATATGGTCTCATCAATCATCTACAACAAGCCTATCTGGCAGCGCTGTGTTCGTTTGGTGACGGGCCATTCTGC
>JAQICW010000658.1 GCA_027858355.1 Desulfobacula sp. | reverse complement strand
AAGAGGTGGAAGATCTGTTTGCCGCAGAAAAACCCGAGTATGTGGTTATAGCTTCGGCCAAAGTCGGCGGCATCGGGGCTAACAGCAAATTCAGGGCCCAGTTTATATATGAAAATCTCATGGTTCAAACCAATGTGATCCATGCAGCATACACCCATGGTGTTAAAAAACTTTTGTTTCTCGGCTCAAGCTGTATTTATCCCAAGCTTGCTCCCCAGCCTATGGCTGAAGAGGCGCTGCTGACGCTGCCCCTTGAGCCCACCAACGAACCCTATGCCATTGCAAAGATTGCGGGTATCCGCATGTGCGATGCCTATAACCGCCAGTATGGCACCAATTTTATTTCCGCCATGCCCACCAACCTCTACGGCCCGGGGGATAATTACCATCCGGAAAATTCCCATGTTCTGCCGGCCCTTATCAGGCGGATGCACGAGGCAAAAATCAGCAACGCAGATTCGGTCACAATCTGGGGCAGCGGAAACCCTCTGCGGGAATTTTTATATTCCGAGGATCTGGCCCAGGCCTGTGTGTTTCTGCTTGAAAATATTGATTATAAAGACATTGCCTTTGAGGATGCAAGTGGCACAGTTCAGGCCCATATCAATATCGGATCAGGCAAGGAGATAAGCATCAGGCAATTGGCTGAACTGGTTCGGAAGGTTGTCGGTTTTAAAAATAAACTGGTCTTTGATGCCTCTAAGCCCGACGGAACCCCAAGAAAACTGATGGATTCGACCCGTCTGATGAAACTTGGCTGGGAACCTAAAATCGAGATTGAAAAGGGAATCGAGCTGGCCTATAGGGATTTTTCTAATTTGAATTGCAGCCAATAATGACCTTGCAGTTTAAAAAATCCTAATTAACCGATAATAATTAATAAATCTTTAACAATAGGCAGAGAATGAAAAATTATCTAACTCAAAAACGGATATTGATAACCGGTGCTTGTGGGACTATCGGGAGTGAGCTGACAAGACAGCTTCTTGAAAATTACAATGCACTGGAAGTTGTTGGGATAGACAACAACGAGAGCGAACTTTTCTTTTTGGAGCAAAAATATTTGGAACATAAAAATACCAAATTTGCTCTGGCTGACATCAGGGACTGTGAAAAACTTATTAGAATGATGCAGGGTATTGATATTGTTTTTCACACAGCTGCACTCAAACATGTGGTATTATGCGAAAGAAATCCATTCGAAGCCATACAGACCAATATCCTTGGGGTTAAAAATATCATAAACGCTGCTTCTGCCTGCAATGTTGAGCGGGTTATTTTTACAAGCTCCGATAAAGCAGTCAACCCAACCAATGTCATGGGGACGTCCAAGCTTATGGGGGAACGGGTTATTACTGCCGCAAACAGCAATCAGAGAGACGCGACCACAATATTTGCCTCCACTCGTTTCGGTAATGTACTAGGCTCTAGAGGATCTGTTATTCCCATTTTCAAGGCGCAAATTAAAAAAGGCGGCCCTGTCACATTGACCGACCCTGAAATGACACGGTTTATCATGAGTATAAAAGAGGCAGTGCAGCTTGTAATCGACTCGGCTGAAATTGCCCTTGGCGGATATGTATTCATTACAAAAATGCCGGTTATCCGGATCAAAGATCTTGCCGAAATCATGATTGAAGATCTTGCCCCGGTGTATGGTCACAAGCCCAAAGATATCGATATAAAAATAATCGGAACCAAACCCGGTGAAAAACTGTATGAAGAGCTCATGAGCCAGGAAGAAACAAGAAGGGCAGTGGAGCTCAAAAAATACTTTGCTGTAAAACCCGCCTTTGAAAGCCTTTATAATGGGACGGATTGCACATATGACGACATAGTAAACAATACGGTGTCCAACCCTTATAACTCAGCCAATGAACAAACATTGACAAAAGAAGAACTCAGAAATTTTTTACTCTCAAACAAACTTCTTGAAGAATGTATAGATTCTTCACATCCTGATAAAAGATATTGGCCATAATTTCAAATTAATGATGGGAGATATTTAATGCGTGTATTAATATTAGGCGGGGACGGCTATCTTGGATGGCCAACAGCCATGAACCTCACAGCAAACGGTCACGAGGTTGCCATTGCAGATAATTACCTGAGAAGAAATATTTGCCGGGAAGAGGATTCCGAGGCCTTGTTTGAAGTCCCCAACCTCCATGATCGTGTAAAACTCTGGAAGGAACTATCCGGGCATAAGGTTGATGTTTATATCGGAGATCTGTGTGAATGGGATTTTATCAGCAATCTCTTTATCCAGACAAGACCAGAAGTAGTCATTCACTATGCCGAGCAGCCATCAGCGCCATACTCCATGCTCAACAGAAAAGCAGCCACACTTACAATAAAAAACAATATTGATGTAACAGCAAATGTTATTTTTGCAGTTAAAGAATACGCCCCGGATGCCCACATCATCAAAATAGGCACCATGGGGGAATATGGAACTCCTAATATTGATATTGAAGAAGGCTGGATTGACATAGAACATAAGGGAAGAAAACACAATTTTCTCTACCCCAGACAGGCCGGCAGTCTTTACCATACTACTAAGGTCATGGATACAGACCTTTTGTGGTTTTATGTCAGAATGTGGGACCTTAAAGTAACAGATCTGATGCAGGGACCGGTGTACGGGCTCCATACCGATGAAAATCAAGGAAATGAAAAGTTATTTCCTTTTTTCAACTATGATGAACTTTTTGGTACTGTTGTAAACAGGTTCATTGTACAGGCTGTTGCTGACTATCCGTTAACCGTTTATGGGAAAGGTGGACAAACCAGAGGATACCTTGATATCCGCGACACACTCCAATGCGTGAAGCTATCCATGGAAAATTCTGCCAAAAAAGGAGAACTTAAAATTTTCAACCAGTTTGTCGAAACATTTTCAGTCAACCAGCTGGCTGACAAAGTACAGCAGGCAGGCAAAAAATTTGATCTGGATGTCCGGGTAAAATCTCTGCCAAACCCAAGAAAAGAGGCTGAAGAGCACTATTATAATCCGGCACACACTGGACTTCTCGATCTTGGGTTAAAACCTCATTACCTGACAGAAGATGTTCTTGCTCAGATGATAGAAACCGTGTTGAAATATAAAGACAATATAAAAGAATCTTCCATATTCAGAGGTGTCAAATGGCAATAAACAAACCAGTTAAATGGCTAATAACCGGCGGCTGCGGCTTTATCGGCACCAGGCTGATTAAAAATCTTATTGCAGAAGATAGACACTTTATCCAGGTGCTGGACAACTTGACAGTAGGTACACGGGACGACCTTGGAAAAGTCTGTTCCTTCACAGAAGAAACATCAGGAAGCAAAGATGTGAAGTTGATGGTTGGCGATATCACCGGCGAACAAGTCTGTCTGGATGCAGCAAAGGACATGGATGTCATAGTCCACCTAGCAGCCAACACAGGTGTTGGCCCTTCAGTCAAAGACCCCAAAGCAGACATGACATCCAATGTCATAGGCACTTTCAACATGCTGGAAGCTGCCCGGACCAATAAGGTTAAACGATTTATTTTTGCTTCTTCTGGTGCTCCGGCAGGGGAATGTGAACCACCGATTCATGAAGAACTTGCCCCTCATCCTGTATCACCCTACGGAGCCAGCAAGCTTGCAGGCGAAGGATATTGTTCTGCCTACTTTAAAACTTTTGGAATTGAAACCATACCCCTAAGGTTCGGCAATGTTTATGGCCCTGGTTCCGGCCATAAGAACTCTGTAGTTGCCAAATTCATCAAACAGGCCATGAAAGGAGAAACCCTTGAAATTTATGGGGATGGAACACAAACAAGGGACTTTATTTATATTGACGATTTGATTCATGCGGTCAGACGGGCACAGAGTGTTCCTAGTATCGGGGGTGAAACTTTTCAGATTGCAAGCAACAGGGAAACTACCATCCTTGAAATGGTGAATATCCTTGTGCCAGTACTTGAAAATGCAGGTATCAAAAATATCAATATCCAACATGGCAAGGAACAGCTTGGTGACGTGATGCGAAATTTTTCCGACACGAGCAAGGCTAAAAGTTTATTAAATTGGAGATCAAAATATTCTTTAGAGCAAGGAATAGTTAATACAGTTAAAT
>JAQICW010000183.1 GCA_027858355.1 Desulfobacula sp. | reverse complement strand
ATTATTCCACTATCGATTTTAATAAAGCATCCTTAGCGTCAGAGTAAAATTGAATATCCACTTTTGTGGCCATATCATCGGACAGATCAAACAACTGACGTCTGCAGGTGACAGGCATCAGCATTGCATTGGCACCTTTTTCAACAGCCATTTCTGCAAGTGTCACTGCATTATGAACTGGTTCAATGGAGCCTCCCAGATTGATTTCACCCACAATGATCAAGCCGCCCCGGGCACTTTTTTTAAGCAGGGCGGTACAAAGGGCTGTTAATGAAGCTACTCCTAATTCGGCTCCTGATTTAGCAGCATCAAAAGCCCTTAACTGGAAGGTAAATTCATGATTCCTGGGATTTTTATCCCCCACCAATTGCACGGTCCTGGCATAAAGATTTTGTTCTGCATACCCGACACTTTCCCGGAAAGCCTGGGGAACCGGTTTATTCAATATTTTCACACCTGAACCCGGCCCTTCATTGACCTCAATGCGATAAAGTCCCGGGTGTTCATCCATCCCGCCCGGGCTTATTGTCCATATCTGGCCGGGTTCCAGGGGATCGCTGCCAATACTGTTTTCACTTTGCAGTTCAGGTGTTGAAATAAATTTTTCAATCCCATCTTCACCGATTGAATAACTGAAATGGGTATTTCTAAACTCTGCTGCACCAATCCTTTTTTGCTGTTCCTTTACTCTCCTTCGTGCCTCCAGGGCAATGCGGATGGCCCATTCCAGGTCTTCGTCCAAAACAAATTCAGACCCGCCAGGATATAAAAGTTTGAGCAACCCGCTGATGGTCTTATTGACGGCATTGGTATCCCGCCCGCTCAAGGCCCCGCCGAATTTGACCCGGTTTTGAAGCACGGATATGCGGCTTTGCAACCGAAGCTGAGTCATACATTCCGAGAGAAAATCACTGACAAGACCGAAATGATCAGTTAACAACTCTTTATTGATTTTGGGAACATCCCACCCCGGCAGGTATGCGTGAATCCGGTCCATAAATGCTGTATCATCTCTCATCTCATACGGCATGGGACTGAACAGGTGCCCGATGCGCTGCTGGTGTTCCACATCCACTTCAAAGTTTCCCACCATGACAATACCGCCGTCTGCACGGATGCTCTCTTTGCCGCGACTGAATTCCCCCGACTCCATGTATCCCTTCATAATATTGACGCCGTCTTTTTGATCAAAGGAGACACCGGACACTTCATCAAAGCAAACCACATCATATTGGCAAACCAGCCCCCGCTGACCTGTGGCATTGTTGACAAACATTTTTGCAACAGTTGCTTTACCCCCTGAAATCAGATGGGCATAGGGCGATACCTGTTGAAACAGATGACTTTTTCCTGTACCCCGGGGGCCTAACTCAACCAGATTATAATTTCTTTCTACAAAAGGCACCATCCTTAGGAAAAATGCGTTTTGGGCTCGTTCGGAAAGGGTTTCGGAATTGATGCCGATACTGCGCAATAATAATTGTTTCCATTCCTCAGTCGTAAAATTCTTCCGGGCCTGTTCAAGTGTATCCAGCACATCCCTCTTTGAAAGCTGAATTTCCCTTAAATTTTCCACACCAAAGGGCCGACCGTTTTTTTCCTGGGCAATGGCAGCATCATAGACCAGGGTAACTTCAGCATAAAATCCGCCGGTGAGCATTCTTTGATGTTCAAACACCTGGACAGACCCGATGCAGACATCATGAAGCCGAAGGCTGGGCAGAGTCACAAGATATGAATCTGTTTTTGCATCCAGGCGGGCGCTGATCAGGTCAATAATTTTGACTTCACCCTCCTCCCTGGCCCTGGCTTTAAAAAGTTCTTCTTCACCGGCCTTGACCGTCCTTGATTTCAATTGTCTTTGGACGATTTCAAGTCCTTCTTCAATCTCTTCCGGATCAATACTGGCACAATACCTGCCCAGGAGGAATTCCACCACATAGGTGGGGACTGGAAATTGACGGCTGAAAGTCCTGACAAGATCTTTTCTGACAAGATATCCATCCAGAAACTTTGCTGCAAGCCTGTCTAAATGATCCAATTCCATCATCATGCTTCTCCGCCTATTTTTGTCTTCATCTGGGCCTTCAATTGTTTGTCATCCGTTAATAACACGATAAAAGCGTCTGTCCCTTCCAGGGTTTCATTCTCAACAACAACAGAACCGATCCCGCTTTCTTTTACAGGTTTAAGATTCATTACCACACTGGATGCGGCATTTCCCGCCTGCAAACGGATATCCACCATTAATCCCATAAATTTCCCGTCCATGGCCACAGTGCACCGAAGGCCTTTCCAGGTTACATCCGTAATTTCAACAGCCGCATCCAAGGACTTATCCGAATCTTTGATGTTAATTATCAGTTCCAGGCACAGACATTCCTGGAGGCTTAATCCACCATGGGCATACTCCTGTCCTTTTTTATAGCAGCTGATACCATTGGCCAGGGCAAACTGCTGGTGCGGGTTCCAATACCAGGCAAATAAGGACTCTTCTGTATGGGCACCAGGCTTTATGGCTGCACACCGGCCCCATTTGTTTTCGGTTAATGCGGCCGACAGATCAATTTTGGGAAGCCCTCCCGGCAACAGCAACCAGCCATGGTCTGTGACAATCCGGATGGTTTTCCAACCTGCCAGGATAAGGGCGTGAATCCGCTCTTTTATTTCTCCCACAAGGGCATCAATGTTTTTTGCAAGGTTCCATCCCCTGTCATGCCCCTGGTGATCCAGGTCCCCGAATTCGCACCAGGCATTCTGGGTTCCGTCACCGGTTTCCAAGGCTTCAAGGACTTGCCAGCCACGCTCTTTTAAAAGTTTCTTAAAATGATATCCGCCTTTGAGGGATTGTCTGGTTTCAGTTATAACCGGTTCAAAATCCGCATTCACAAGGTCTCCACTTATGAAATCCCGTACCGGGCTGACTGCAGGTTTGCCAGTTGACGTCACACTGGGAAGGGCGGCCCAGAAAATATTTTCACCTGTAGGTATGCCTGATTCCATCAATCGGTCTTTCAGCCTTTTGGCCGTATCAAATCTCAGGCCGTCAACAAATAAAATACAGTGTCCTTTTTCCATTGATTCAGACGGCAGCCCTTTTTGAATTTTACCGGGATACCCCTGTTTTTCCACCATCTTCTGGAAATAGCGGGCAGCGTCTTCCACCCACGGGAGATATATAGCATGTATGGCTATTTTGACGGCTTCAACATCCTTTTGAATGTCAATGCAGGCCAGAGTCTTAAGAACCTTATCATCTGCTTTCCATCCCCATTGGACATACCCGTCCGACAGGTCTGAAATCGTGCCGGCACAAAGGGAATCCCGGGTAATGGCTGCAAGACCGGACAAGGGGTCCAAAGCAAGTGCCAGGGGAGCCAACCCAAGCTCCGCCCACACCAGTTTTCTCCTTGCTGCATGGGTTTTGTGCAATTCCAGAATCCTGGCCCTGGCATCATGGGGTGTCAGGGATTTTAAGGCAATCAAGGCCTCTCTTAATTTGTCTTCCTGCAAATCATTCCACTGGGGCCATCCCCCATGGGTGTCTTCAGTGGGAAACAAATCCGGTTCCGGCATGGTGCAGTTCAGTATTTGTACCGGGATCTTTGGATATCTTTTCGGGGCTTCGCAATATCGTTCCCACACAGACTTCCAGGCCCCTGATCGTTCTGCCAGTCGTTTAATGCCGTCCAGGACACCCTCATTATCCGGATGAAACGCCAGTTGGGATTCACAGACCGAACCGAAAGCCTTCCATTCATTCTCCCCATGGGCCTTTTTGAACATATCGCCCTGGTCCAGCCATTGGAGAAGATCCCTGATGGGATCACCCCCGGTGAGCAGGGTATTGAAAAAGTCTTTATCCAAGCGTTTGCCCCGGAGCAATTCAATCTCTTCATCCAGGAGACGGTAAAGCGAAAGCTGCATGGCATTTTTTGTCTCATTGTCCATGGCCGTATCCAGTCCCAGACCTCCCTGGTCGGATTTTAAAAACGCAAGAAGGGTCCAGTCCTTTGCATTGACCTGGGACCAGATGGTACCGCGATATTGAAGTTCTGCCACTGGCTTTAATTCTTCTTTGCAGCTTTCCACAGCCCGCAGATCCTGGCGGCTGATCCCGGGCAGATAAAAAATAGGCGGCGTTTTTTCAGGAATATCCATACCCTCCAGACTCCCGGCAAGCACACAGCGAAGCCATATGGCAGGTCCCGTGCGTTTTTCAGGGTCATATTCTCCCAGGACAAACAACTGGGGCATCTCATTTTGAAGCCGGGCAATGACAGCCTCCCATTGCCGGTCCCGATCCGGCCACAAAATACAGAAAGGTGCCGCCTGAACATCCGGGTTATGGACATGCGCCATTTGCAGGGATTTCATCAGCGCCTCCAGAACAATCATGCAAGCGCCTCCTTTCTTGCTGCTTGTTTTTCTTCAATACGCAGATGATGGTCATTGATTCTATCGCCTTTAAACAATGGATACCAGGGAGCTGTTTCCACATCCTTGCCCCGGTCCTTGCCCCATTTGATATTGGGCTTGTCCCGCAATACACCGGCTCCTCTCTTCTGCACATCGGAAACACTCATAAACGGCCGGATATTCATCCTGACCCCGTCGTTCAGATCCGGGTTCCAGCCGATGGGTTGCATTTCAATGGGTTTCCACCTGACAAAAATATCATAGGGATCTTCGCCTTCCAGGATAAGTTCCAGTTTTTTCTTGAGACTTAACGCAGCACTGAGTTTTTCCTGGGCCCCGTCCGTCCGGCTGTCAACATCCCTGCCCTGCCGGCTGATCCAGTCTCCCAGATAGGTATAAATCAGGGTTTCCAAAAGTTTGTCATCCAGTTTATGGTAATTGACAAGGGCTGCAAACCCGTCATTGAGACCGTCCCAGATATGCCAGATAAAGGGGCGGTGGTGAAACAGCTTACAGTGCTGGGTAAAAAACTTCTCCCTCAGCCAGGATTCAAGGGTCTTGCCGCCATGACCAACCGCGGTCAGCAGTTCATTTTTCTTTGCCGAAGACCATTCCTGGCCAAATGCTCTGGCCAGTAATCTCTCCAGCCGGTCCTCCGCCTTCATCTCCCCCCTGACCGCAGGGATGCAGACAATACCGTCCCCATCTGCCAAATCCAGCAGATCATCGCAATCGGTTGCCAGAGTTCTTGCTTCTTCGGCGAGTTCCATGTCCCTGTCCTGTTCGGCTGGCCAGCGATAGCCTAGCAGTCTTGCCGTGGCAACCTGCAAAGGGTCATCGCTTTGAGCAGGATGGCCGTGGAATATCCATTGAGTGGGATCATCGGAATAGGGTTTGGGGAGGCCGTTGGGATATTTTTCTTTGGTGATTTTGGTCCAGTAATCGAGGTCGAAAGGAATTTTTAATAAGGTTCTATTAGTGACTTTTAGGGTCTGATCTATATCTCGTATTGCTTCAGAAAAATCTTTAGACTCGAAAAAACATAATAAGGTCGGATTTAATTTTTCATCATTTAGAGCGAAAACAACAGCAACATTATTGTCAAAATGTTCACCATAATAAGGAACAGCTTTTAAATCCCCCATACGGTTTATTGCAACGCCGTTCTTTCCCCAAGCTTTATTCCCACTTTCATGCATATCATGTAGTTTATTTCGAGCCGTTTTTGCATATGAATGTAATTTTCCTCTGCCTTTTTCCCAAAGCAAAACCTCAGAAACATTTCCATAACATTGATTAGAATTATTACTCCTGCGAAAAGATTTCCAAGCACCTTTTATTAAAACGATCTCCCATATCTTTTTAGTAAATCGTTCAATGTCTCCAGTCACTAGTCCTTGGTAACAATCAGCGACCAAACTTATTATAGTTCCATTATTTTGTTTAAAAAACCCAACTCGAGAATCTTGATTCTCAAGCTGCTTCATCTGCTTCACACATTTTGATTCAGCTATCAACAGCCCAATTGCTTTTTGGGCTGCGGTGCGGAGTTCGGAGACATCCACTCCACGAATAATGCTGCCATGCTCTTTTTTCTCAATAAAATTGTCATAACAACTATTCAAGTTACCTCGACTCAAGTTAATAAGAATCGCCTTTACTACCTCGCCACTTATGGTCTCAAACGCACCCGGACCCAACCGTGCAATTAAATGCCAGGTGTCTCTTTTCAATAATTTCTCTCGAAATTTTTTATAACTGGTTAAAAAAAGCCAATTCTGCGGCAACACAACACTGGTTGTTCCGCCCTTTTCACAGAATTCAAGGCATCGATCCAGAAAAACGGTAGCCAGATCATTTTTACCCTCTTTATAATGGCTTTCACAAAAATCCCGCAGCGTTTCATCCTGCTTACCCCGAGTCAGATAAGGAACATTTGTGATCACAAGAGAATATTTATCCGACAAAATGTTTGCCGCCTTGGAAATTCCCTTTGCCACAACCCCCATTTCAGCCTTTTCATCATCCTGTTCTCCGGCCAAAACCATTTTCAACAGCCCATTGACCTCTTCCCACTTGATAGGAAAAAAGGTCTCTTTTTTCAGGCTGGATTCAGGGTTGATGAGGCTGCCAAGGATCGGCGCGTCTTTAAATTGATTGTAGAGTTCACCCAACGCCATTTTCAGATCCGGGTTATCTCCTGCAAGGCTTATCCATTCCTCTTTTTGGGTACTGATGGAAAGACCGGAGCAGGCCAGGTTCAGTTCCGGCAGCACCCGGTATCCACTGGCACCCGGATAGCGCCAGGCCGTCAGAGCCAGGGCAAAGGCAGCCAGTTCCACACAGCGCCGGTCGATCTCAAGACCGTTGATATTCTCTTTTAATACGGCATCCACGGCTTCTTCAGCTGAAAGGCTTTCCATTTCCATGCGCATGGGAACCAGCATGAGGAATGCTGCCACCAGAAAATGGCCTGATCCGCAACAGGGGTCCAGGGTTTTTAAGTCTCCCAGATGAAGGGGCCAGCCCTCAAAAATTCCGGCAGCCGGGGTCCAGGTATTGTCCTCCAACCGGACAAATCTTAAATATTACATGGGCACGCCCTTTATGTCAGCCATGTGCCTTAATGCTTGTTCTGTTGATGACGTCTTTAAC
>JAQICW010000647.1 GCA_027858355.1 Desulfobacula sp. | reverse complement strand
TGCAAAATCACCGCTCACCGGAGGTATCAAAGAGAGTAATGCCGGCGGATATGCTTCCCAGAAGCTTGCAAAATTAGGCATTGCAGGCCTGATTCTTGAAGATAAGCCGGAAGGGAATGGCTTCAGCATAATTGTGATTAACAATGATGGGGTTGAAATTCTGCCGGCAGGTGACCTTGTGGGCAAGGGCAATTATGCTGTAATGGAAAGCCTTTGGGAAAAATACGGTAAAAGGGTTGCTGTTCTCAGTATTGGTCAGGCAGGTGAACAATGCCTGAAAGGTGCCAGTATCCAGCAGGCTGATATGAATGGAAGACCTGGACGCGCACACGGCAGAGGGGGTTTAGGCGCTGTCATGGGGTCCAAAAAGATAAAAGCTATTGTAGTGGATGACACTGGTGCGTCCAAACTTGAGATGAAAGACCCCGAGGCTTTTAAGGCTGCCAATAAGAGATGGGTGGACATGTTAAGAAGTCATCCCGTATCTGGCCAGGGATTGCCTGCCCTTGGCACTGCGGTCCTCGTCAATGTGATCAATGAAGCCGGAGCATTCCCTACCAAGAACTTTCGATCCGGCCGTTTTGACAATGCCCAGGATATCAGCGGCGAAAAAATGGCCGAACTCATTGAACAAAGAGGCGGAGTTACCTCGGAAGGATGCCATCCGGGTTGTGTGATTAAATGCTCCAATGTTTACCATGACAAAGATGGCAAGTATCTCACATCTGGTTTTGAATATGAAACCATCTGGGCTTTTGGTGCCCATACCACCATCAAAGACCTGGATGATATTGCCATGCTGGACAGGCTCAGTGATGATTTCGGCCTTGATACAATTGAAATGGGCGTCACTCTGGGAATTGCCATGGAAGGCGGCATGATTCCATGGGGAGACGGCAAGGCTGCCATTGCTCTTCTGTCAAAAGTCGGTGAATATGCGCCTGAAGGAAAAATCATTGGTAATGGTGCCGGGTTCACTGGTGATGCTCTGGGCGTAGACCGGGTCCCTGTGGTGAAAAACCAGGCCCTTCCAGCCTATGACCCACGATCCTGTAAAGGTGTTGGGGTGACCTATGCCACAACTCCCATGGGTGCGGATCATACGGCTGGTTACGGTGTTACTGCCAATATTTTGAGTGTTGGCGGAACAGTGGATCCACACAAAAAAGAAGGAAATATTGAGCTGTCCCAGAACCTTCAGGTTGCCACAGCAGCCATTGACGCAGCAGGGCTTTGTCTGTTTATTGCCTTTGCTGTGCTTGACAATGAAGACGGGGTGCAGACAATCGTCGATATGCTCAATGCAAGGTATGGATTGACGCTCACGCCGGATGATGTTGTTGCCCTTGGAAAATCCATATTGAACAATGAAAATGAATTTAACAGGAGAGCCGGCTTTACCGAGGTTGATGACCAGCTTCCGGAAATGTTTAACGAAACATTTCCACCCCATAATACAACCTGGGATTTTACTTCCGAGGAATTGTCAAAAACGCTTAAATTTTAAAATTGAATTTGAATAACACTAAAAATAAGGGCAGAGTTTCTGCCATTTTTTTTTTTAATTTTAACTTAACCCTGTCAATTAAGAGACCTGAAATAAGCTTGTTTAAATTTATTTAATGGCTTTATAGAGTCTCTTTTGCTATAAAAAAGGCCACGTATATATATGTCTGGATTTTATCGGGAGTTAAAACTCATATAATGGTCACGCTGTAAATCATAATTTTTTTGGAATAATAAAAAGAATGAAACTATATAAATACCCTTCCAAGAGTGCAGAAAAAAGAGTGAAAGATACCATAGAACGAGGCTTGGGCTTCTCAAAACAGGATTATGAGAGGGTTGAAGCCTATCTTGAAGATGTAAAAACACGGGGGGATGAAGCCCTTGTTGAATACACCAGGAAATTTGATTCAAAAAAAATCACCATCGACTCTTTAAAAGTAACCCAAAAAGAGTTTGAAATTGCATTAAAAAGTGTTGATGCCTCATTTTTAAAAGCCCTTGACCGATCTGCCAATCAAATTGAATCTTTTCATTCAAAACAAAAAGAAAACTCCTGGATTGATACACCGAGAAAAGGTGTCATGGTGGGACAACTTATCAAACCCGTTAATGCTGCAGGTGTTTATGCGCCGGGAGCCAAGGGTGGGAAAACCCCCTTGGTGTCATCTGTACTGATGGGAGGGATTCCTGCAAAAATAGCTGGTGTTTCATCCATTAATCTTATGACCCCGCCCATGGAAAACGGTGAGATCAATCCCCATATTCTTGC
Organism: Desulfobacula sp.; assembly: GCA_027858355.1. The sequence goes on along the minus strand of JAQICW010000647.1, from coordinate 16,705 downwards.
TGCAGCCCAAAGGATCGGGATTACCTCTGTTTTTAAAGCTGGGAGTGCCTGGGCAATAGGCGCCCTGGCTTATGGAACCCAGACCGTTCCAAAAGTAAATGTGATTGTTGGTCCCGGAAATATCTATGTGACACTTGCTAAAAAAATTGTTGCAGGCATAGTAGGAATTGATATGATTGCAGGCCCCAGTGAAATACTTATCATTGCAGATAAACACGCAAACCCGCAATTTCTGGCAGCAGACCTTCTTTCCCAGGCAGAGCATGATGTCATGGCATCTTCCATACTTGTGACAGATTCACAAAGTCTTGCCAAAAATACTGCTGCCGCCCTTGAAAGCCAGATTGAAAAACTACCCCGAAAAGATATTGCAAAGGAATCCATTGAACGTTTCGGTGCCATTATGCTGGTGCCGGACATTGAAACCGGGATCGAACTTTCAAACCGTCTTGCACCGGAACACCTTGAGTTAATCGTTCAAGAACCCTTTGATTATATTGATCTTATACAGAATGCCGGCGCCTTATTTATAGGCTCATATACACCTGAACCCATGGGAGATTATATTGCAGGCCCCAACCATGTCCTGCCCACTGCAGGAACTGCAAGGTTTTCTTCTGCATTGAGTGTTGACCATTTTACAAAAAAAACCAGTTTGATTCATTATTCAAAAGCGGCTTTTATAAAGGAAGCCGATGATGTTATCCTTTTGGCTGAGACGGAAGGGCTGACGGCCCATGCCAATTGTGTAAAAATCAGAAAATAACAATTATTTATTACATAATTTTATGTATTGACTAACGCCTTGATATTAATATATAAATAAAGGTTATTTTAAATCTTGCTAATAATTTTAAGTATAAAGAAAACATAATGCAGACCATTCGAGGATTTAGAGATATACTGCCGGAACAGATTTCCCTCTGGCAGAAAGTAGAAAAAGAAGCAATACTATTATTTGAAGCATTTGGGTTTAAGGAAATCAGGATTCCCATCCTGGAAAAAACCCAGCTTTTTGCCAGAAGTATCGGAGAGGTAACGGATATTGTTGAAAAAGAGATGTATACCTTTGAGGATCGGAATGGGGAAAAGCTGACCTTAAGACCGGAAGCCACAGCGTCTATTGTCAGATCTTACATCCAGCATAAAATGTATGCAATAGATCCCGTCAGAAAATTTTACATGCTCGGCCCCATGTTCAGACGTGAACGACCCCAAAAAGGCAGATACCGTCAATTCTATCAAATTGATGCAGAAATATTTGGAGTGGAATCTGCCTATGTTGACAGTGAATTGATTTTTCTGTTAAATGAATTGTTTAAACGCCTTGGGCTGACCGGACTTTCAGCACATATAAATTCCCTTGGATGCCCTGAATGCAGACCATCCTTTCAAAAAGCACTTTTGACTTTTATTGAATCAAAAAAAGACAGGCTTTGTGAAAACTGCTTAAGAAGGATGGATACAAATCCATTAAGAATCCTTGACTGCAAAACAGCAGATTGTAGAAAGGTGCTTGCCCATGCCCCTGCAACCCTGGACCATCTCTGCAATGACTGTTCAGACCATTTTGATACGGTAAAAACAACCCTTGAAAAACAAGGCCTTGATTTTATTGTGGACAAATCCCTGGTGCGAGGTCTGGATTACTATACCCGGACTGCCTGGGAAATTCAGACAACCTCTCTTGGCGCACAAAGTGCTATTGCCGGCGGCGGACGATATGATGGCCTTGTCAAAGAACTGGGCGGACCCCAAACACCCGCAATCGGATTTGCCATTGGCTTTGACCGCCTGGTGGAGGTCATGGAACAGATTGATAAAACACCAAAAACCCTACCCCTTGATCTGTTTATTGTCTCTTTAGGTGATGCTGCCATGGAAAAAGCCTATCACTGGTCCTGTGAACTGAACCAGGCCGGCATTCGCACAGGGATGGATTTCAGGAGAAAAAGCATGAAAGCCCTTATGAAACGGGCAGATAAACTGGATGCCCAATATGTATTGATTGCAGGTGAAAATGAGCTTATGAAAAATGCTATTATACTAAGAAATATGAATACTAAAGAACAGATATCGCTGGCCATGGAAAACCTGGTTCCTGAACTGATCAAGATATGCAAAAATAATATAGAGGAAATACTAAGTGACTGATTTACTAGGAGATTTAAAAAGAACACATCATTGTTGCCAGTTAAGGGACACTGATATTAATAAGGAAGTTGTTTTAATGGGCTGGGTCCAGCACCGCCGTGACCATGGAGGGGTAATCTTTATAGATTTAAGGGACAAAGAAGGTATCACCCAGATTGTTTTTAACCCGGAAAATTCAAAAGCAGTTCATGAAAAGGCCCAGGAAATCAGGAACGAATATGTCCTTGGTGTTAAAGGAAAAGTTATTGCCCGCCCCGGGGATATGCTCAACCCGAATATGAAAACTGGTGCCATTGAAGTGTTGATAGACGAACTGAGTATTTTTTCCAGAGCCAAAACCCCGGCATTCCCCATTGACGACCGGGTAGAAGCATCTGAATCCATTCGGTTGCAATACAGATATCTGGACTTAAGACGGCCCCAGCTGAAAAACAATCTTCTGGCAAGACATAAGGCCACCATGGCTATCAGAAACTATCTTGATAATAAAGGGTTTGTGGATATTGAAACACCCTTTTTAACCAAAAGCACACCTGAGGGTGCAAGGGATTACCTGGTTCCCTCCAGGGTCAACCCGGGCAACTTTTATGCACTCCCGCAATCTCCCCAGCTTTTTAAACAATTATTAATGATTGCAGGATTTGACAGGTATTACCAGATTGTCAAATGTTTCAGGGACGAAGACTTAAGAGCAGACCGACAGCCCGAGTTTACCCAGATAGATATGGAGCTTTCTTTCATTAATGAACAGGGGGTTATGGAAATCGCAGAAGGTATGATTGTCGAGATTTTCAAACGAGTACTCAATATTGATCTTGCCATCCCTTTTCCACAGATCACCTATGATGAAGCCATGTCAAGATTTGGTCTGGATAGGCCAGACTTAAGATTTGGCCTGGAATTGTGTGACATCTCCGATATTGTAAAAGATGCTGGATTCAAAGTGTTTGCAAATGTAGTAAAAAATGGCGGCCTTGTTAAAGCCATTAATGCAAAGGGATGTTCCTCTTTTACCAGAAAACAGATTGACGAGCTCACTGCTTTTGCAGCTGTTTATAAAGCAAAGGGTCTTGCCTGGATAAAGATCAAAGAAAATGAATGGCAGTCTCCCATTGCCAAATTCTTTACAGACCAGGAAAAAGATGCTTTAAGGAAGCGACTTGACCTTGAACCCGGGGATATTGTTTTCTTTGTGGCAGACCAGCCAAAAATTACCAATGAGGCCCTTGGCCAGCTGAGAAATGAACTGGCAAGACGGCTTGGACTGATTTTGGATGACACCTATGAATTTACCTGGGTTACCCATTTTCCGCTGCTGGATTATGATGAAACAGAAAAACGCTATCAGGCCCTGCATCACCCTTTTACAGCACCCCTTGAGGAAGATATTGAAAAACTTTCTTTTGATCCTCTTGCCGTCAAATCAAGGGCCTATGACCTGGTGTTGAACGGAATTGAAATTGGTGGTGGAAGTATTCGTATTCATTCCACTGAACTCCAGGAAAAAGTATTAAACTGCCTTGGAATTGATGAAATCGAAGCCAATGAAAAATTTGGATTTCTTTTAAATGCCCTGTCCTCTGGGGCGCCACCCCACGGTGGAATCGCTTTCGGACTGGACCGGTTAATGATGCTTTTATGCCGCGAAGATTCCATCAGAAACGTCATTGCATTTCCAAAAACACAGAAAGCAACCTGCCTTTTGACTGACGCGCCCTCAAAAGCATCAACAGCACAACTTCAGGAGCTTGCAATCAAAATATCCAAAATAGAAGAATAAGGATTTTTATAAAAATCAAAGCACCAAAACAAGCCTGCGCCTCTTGTTCTGGTGCTTTGATAAAATTCAAGCCCTTTCATCTCCTGCTGGTATACCAGGGTCATCTGTAGTTTCCTTTAAAGGTAAAATAATGGAAAAAGAAGTTCCAGTGTTTGGAGAACTCCATACATCAACGACCCCATTATGATTCTCAACGATTTCCCTTGCAAATGTTAACCCCAGTCCTTTTTTCTCAGAAGGGCGGCCATTGTCTGCAGAATAAAAAGGCTTGAAAATACTCTCCAATACCTCTTTTTTCATTCCGATCCCCGTATCTATTATGGTAATTTTTACGAAAAATCCTGTATTCAGCCCGTAAGCAGCTGCAGTTCCGTTTAAAATAACTGCTGATTCAGTTACAATGGAAAGCTTTCCGCCTTTTGGCATGGCATGCAATGCATTATCTATAATACTCATCAATACCTGGTTAATTTTATCAGGATCAGCTTCAACAATCAGGGCTTTTGGGTCAAGATCCACATCCAGAATAATTTTCTTGCCCTTGATATCAAGGTTTCCCACGGCGTTTTTAACCAACCGATTTATATCAATGGAGCTTGTATAGTATTCATTCATTTTTGCGAAACAAAGCAATAAATTCGCCATTTCAGATCCTTTATCAATACAATGAATGATTTCCATAATGTCTCGATAAATTGGATCAGAGGGTTTTACACTGTTCATCATCAGTGATGCTATGTCTTTAATTTTCGCTAAAAGAGTATTAAAATCATGGGCGCTTCCGCCAATAAGAGCTTTCGCCGCATCAGGTGCCTCATTTTTTAATTGAATATGCTCCATTGGTATACCTTCTCTTAAAATCAATTAATCTTAGGTATTCACCCAGATAAAACATTAATATAATAAAATTGTCAGAGTATTTCAATTAGGGTAAACCCTGAATTTTGAAAAAAAATAGCGTTTTTTTACTCCAGGAAAACAATTCCTTCTTTGATTGCAAATTTTGTGAGGCCTGCAATACTGAAAATATTGAGTTTTTTCATGATACTTCTACGGTGGGATTCTATGGTTTTGATACTGACGTCAAGTTTTTCAGCAATCTCCCTGGTTTTTTTCCCTTCTGCAACCATCTGAAGAACCTGACGTTCTTTTTTTGAAACTTTATTGAATTTTAGTATATCACCACTGCATTTAATTGTATTTCCCTGGCTGTCAACATACATCCCGGCAATGGAGGGTGTTAAATAAAAATTCCCTTTGTTGACTTCCTGTACGGCATTATACAATTCATCAAAGGCTCTTTCTTTTAGAACGTATCCTGATGCACCGGATGCAATCATTTTATCTACAATTTTTTTATTGGAATGCATGGAAAGAGCAATAATCTTGGTTTTTGGAACTTCCTTTCGGATGGCTGCAGTGGCTTCCACACCATTGAGATCCGGCATTGAAATATCCATCAGCACAACATCGGGCTGATACTTTATTGCAAAATCTACGGCTTCACGGCCATTCTTGGCAATCGCAATGACATCCATCCCCTTTTTTTCAAAAAGACTTTTCAATCCTTCCCGAATAATGGCATGGTCATCTGCTATGATTACCCTGGTTTTCATATTCCCCGCTGATGATTTTATTTTGCTGGAAAAAACTGTATCCTGCTGAACCATTAAAATCAAACAATAATTTATATTTACCTCTCCCCTGAAATTCTTAACCTCCTTTTTTATTGCTCAAAAGAGCGAATACTGATACAAAACAAAATCGAGGTAAACAATGTTAATATTAATGGAAAAAATATATATAGGTTATTCCGGTGACAAAACCATATAAACTTGTCGGCCGGGAGTTTCAGCAGGAAAACACCCACGTAAAAGTTGGTGATGCTGTTTTCGGCAATGGCAGCTTTCCCGTAATTGCCGGCCCCTGTGCCGTGGAAAGCGAAAAACAGGTTCTATCTATTGCAAACGCTGTTAAAAATGCCGGTGCAAAAGTATTCAGAGGAGGGGCTTTTAAACCAAGGACCTCTCCATATTCTTTCCAGGGGCTTGGGAAAAAAGGCCTCATATTTTTAGCAAAAGTGCGGGAAGAAACCGGATTACCCATTGCAACGGAAGTTATGGATGTTGAAACTTTTGATCTTGTTGAAGAATATGCTGATGTTATCCAGATCGGTAGCCGAAACACGCAAAACTTCAGTCTTTTAAGACGAGCTGGAAACTCTGACAGACCTGTTATTTTAAAAAGGGGGATGTCTGCCACACTTTCCGAATGGCTCATGGCAGCTGAATATATCCTGGAACAAGGCAATACCAATGTCATTCTTTGTGAAAGAGGGATAAGAACCTTTGTAAGACACAGCAGAAACACCTTGGATTGTTCTGTTGTACCGGCAGTTAAACAAGAAAGCCACCTCCCCATCATTGTTGATCCCAGCCATGCAGCCGGCATCAGGGATCAGGTCATATCCCTTGCTTATGCTTCAGCAGCTTTAGGTTCGGATGGAGTGATGATTGAAGTTCACAATCATCCGGAAGAAGCTCTGAGCGATGGTGCACAGTCCTTATATCCAGATCAGTTTATTACTATTATGGAAAAAATGACCGCCATACATGCAATTATCGGTAAAAAACAATGAAGACATTCCATATTAATGGTGGATTTGAGCGTTCTTCCATCTATGTGGGAGAGCGCCTGAAAAACCTGGAAAACTATCTGCCTGACTCCCAAGCCATTATCATTACAGATGAAAATATAAAAAAATATTATCAAAAAGAATTCCCAGATGTTCCCGTCATTACCATTGGAACTGGAGAAGGTATTAAAACCCTTGCCACCATTGAAATCATATTAAAAAAACTTATCCATTTTTCCTGTGACCGCTCAAGCTTTATTGTGGGAATCGGTGGTGGTATTGTCTGTGATATTGCAGGGTTTGCAGCCTCCACCTTTTTAAGAGGGATAAAATTCGGGTTTGTCTCCACCTCTCTTTTGTCCCAGGTGGATGCCAGTGTTGGCGGAAAAAATGGAGTTAATCTGGATTCCTATAAAAATATGATTGGCGTTTTTAACCAGCCTGAATTTGTTCTATGCGACATTGATCTTTTAAAAACCCTGCCCAAAAAAGAGATTTCAAATGGTCTTGCCGAAATCGTCAAGCACGCACTTATTTCAGATGCAGGCTTGTTTAATTTTATTGAAAAAAACAGTCAAAAAGCGCTTGCTCTAGATTATGATACCATTTTCAGACTTATCACAGATTCCGTGAAAATCAAATCACAAGTGGTCCAGAAAGATGAAAAAGAGTCCAATGAAAGAAGAAAGCTTAATTTCGGCCACACCATTGGACATGCCATTGAAAAAATTGAAAAAGCAGGACACGGTAGAGCCGTTGCCAAGGGAATGGTTGCTGCTGCCAAATTTTCACAAGCAAGGCATCTGATAAACCAGAAAGACGTTTCAAAAATCTGTTCTCTTTTAATTGATCTTAACCTTCCTACAGCACTTGATTATAATGCAAAAGAGATTATCAGCGCAGCCGGTAAAGACAAAAAAAAGCAGGGCAGTGATCTTTTTTACATTTTCCTTGAACAAATTGGAAAAGCAAGGGCTGAAAAAATCAGCTTTGATGAAATAAATACCTTTATAGCTTCCGTCTTTAATAAATAACTGGACTCAACTTTCGGAGTTGCCAGATTTGAGTGGGGTCAGGCTTGGATTTTTGGATTCATGGTTGGTGACAATAATTCCCGAAAAAATCAATATCATGCTGTAAAAATGAATCATTCTGATGCTTTCATGCAAAAAAAGATACCCTAAAAAACCACAGAACAAAGGAATAGTATAATAAACCATCCCTGCCTTGGATGGGCCCAATACAACAATGGCTTTATTCCATAATACAAATGCACACAGCGATGCAAAAATGCCAACATAAAGAATTGCCGGTATAGTTGTTTGATTTAAAAAGGATTCATGAACTATGGTTTGTTCCCATAAAAAAAATGGCAATAAAAAAATCAACCCCAGGATAAAAGAAGAAAACTGTAATGCTATAATACTCAACCCTTTTGGTTTGTTTTTTAAAAGAAGGCTGTAAATGGCAAAAATTATGGCTGCCAATAACATCCATACATCACCTATGTTGAAAGAAATGCCTAGGAGAGTTGAAAGCTTTCCTTTTGTAATAAGAAACAGGACACCGCCTAAAACCAGTGTGATCCCGACCCCTTTTTTGATGGTTATGAATTCTTTAAAGAGAATCCTGGAAAAGAGGAGAATAAAAATTGGAAATGTGATGGAAATAAGCGAAAGGTTCATGGCCGTTGTTGTATGTCCTGCAAAATAAATAAGGGTGTTAAAGGTTGTAATACCCAGAAAGGATGTGATTGAAAAATATATGACATGTTTTTTTATGATCGCCCACTCCTTCACAAGAGCCTTGATTGCAAAGGGTGTGAAAACAATAACTGCCACCAGCCATCTGTAGAAAGCAAGGCTGATTGGAGGAATACTTTCACTCAGCCCCCTTGCCACAATAAAATTTCCAGACCATATTGCTGTGGCACCAATGGCGAAAAGATAGCCGGCAAAAATTGACTGTGGTTTTAAATTGTTGGACATTTTTTATATCTTTCTTTTGAATTTAAGCTTCCATCCTGAATACATATTTTCATGACTCTATTTATTAAGAAAATACAAGTCAAGAAAGAATATCTGCGTATAACAAATTTAATCTCTTTAAAAAAATGGTGGAGTATAGTATTATTATTGTATATTCAAGGGCTGCTGAATATCAATTTGAGTTCACACGCCTTAAAAACGCAATAAACATTTAAGAAAACACTGAAAGACCAAGGAGACAAAATTATGGCAAGCTTAAAAGGCACCCAAACCGAAAAAAACCTGTTAACCTCTTTTGCCGGTGAGTCCCAGGCAAGAAATCGGTATACCTATTTTGCAAGTGCTGCAAAAAAAGAAGGCTTTATTCAAATCTCAGACATTTTTACAGAAACCGCCAACCAGGAAAAAGAACATGCCAAACGGTTTTTCAAATTTCTTGAAGGCGGAGAACTTGAGATCACAGCTGCATTCCCCGCAGGCATGATCGGAACTACCCTTGAAAACCTCAAAGCAGCTGCAGCAGGAGAAAAATTTGAATGGACAAAGATGTATCCTGAGTTTGCTGCAACAGCCAGGCAAGAAGGCTTTGATGCCATTGCCATGGTCTTTGAAATGATTGCGGTTGCAGAAAAACAGCATGAAAAAAGATATGCTGATCTTGCTGCCAACATTGAACAGGGAACAGTGTTTAAAAAAGAGAGCAGTACAAAATGGCGGTGCAGGAACTGCGGATATGTCCACGAAGGAGAAGAGGCCATAGAAATGTGCCCGGCTTGTGCGCATCCCCAGGCTCATTTTGAGCTGCTTGCTGAAAACTGGTAAAGCTTAATCATTGCTTATACGATTTTAAGGGGTAAAACAGCTTTGAGCGAATTATCAAAAGCTATTGCCCCTTAGTTTTCTTTTGAACTTTATTGACCCCACTAAAATCTGGCAACTCCAGTTGAGTTGTTGATTAATTGACAAAAAATGAATAAGGCCTATATTTATAAAGATATTTTTTTAACCATAAACTTAGGACGGTTGTCATGACAAAAAATATAATTGAACTTGAAGATGATTCCTTTGAGGAAAAAGTTCTTAAATCTGAAAAGCCTGTAATGGTGGATTTCTGGGCGCCCTGGTGTGGTCCTTGTAAAGCCATTGCCCCCACCGTTGATGCCCTTGAAAAAGAGTATGGTGACAAAATGACCTTTGCAAAAGTAAACGCTGATGAAAATCCAATCAGTCCCAGCAAATATGGCGTTCAGGCAATACCTACGCTGATTTTCTTTAAAAATGGAGAAATAGCTGATCAGATCACGGGAATGGTTGGCAAAGAAAAACTTGAAGAAACCATCAAAGGGGTCTTGTAAGGAGAGGTTTAATGTCAAAGATTGATTATGACCTTGTAATTATTGGTGCCGGCCCTGCCGGCCTGACAGCAGGAATGTATGCCGCCAGAGCAAGAATGAATGTCCTGCTTTTGGAAAAAGCTGTACCAGGCGGTCAGATCCTGGTAACTGACTGGATAGAAAACTACCCTGGTTTTCCCGAAGGTATCTCAGGGTTTGATCTTGCTGAAAAGATGAAAATCCAGGCTGAATAAATGGGATTAAAAATTGAAACAGCAGAGGTCCATTCCCTCAAGCTTTCCAAGGAATTAAAAGAGATTGTTCTAAAGGACCGGAGCATTACAGCCAAAAGCCTTATCATTGCTTCGGGTGCCTCCCCGAGAACGCTTGGCATTGGCGAGGCTAAATTCATTGGGAAAGGTGTCTCTTTTTGTGCCACATGTGATGCCCCTTTTTTCAAGGAAAAAATAGTTGTTGCAATTGGAGGAGGAGATACAGCAGTTCAGGAAGCCATCTACCTGACAAAATTTGCCAAAAATGTATTTCTGATTCACAGAAGAGATGAGTTGAGAGCTGCAAAAATACTCCAGGAAAGAGCTTTTGCAAATGATAAATTTGAAATTGTCTGGGATAGTATTCCAACTGGTATAGACGGATTTTTCGGTGTGGAGAGTGTTAAGATAAAAAATGTAAAAACCAATGAAGAAAAAACCTTAAAGGCTGACGGCTGTTTTATATGGGTTGGTATTTTACCAAACACTTCATTTTTGAATAACACGGTTGAAACAGATGAGTTTGGATTTATTCTTGCAGACACAAAAATGCAAACCTCTGTTCCCGGTGTATATGCTGTGGGCGATGTAAGAGATACCCCATTAAGACAGATATCAACTGCTGTAGGTGATGCTGCTATTGCTGCCGTATCTGCAGAACATTTTATTGAGAACCAATACTGATGAAAAAATTATTTTTATTCTTTACGATTATTTTGCTGCTTTCTGGATGCGCTCTGATTGAAAGCTCACATGAAAGGGAAAAAAGTGCTGAAGAGCTTGTTTCAGAAGGATCTTCCGCCTTTATTTCTGGAAACTATAAAACTTCCATAAAAGCATATACGGATTTGAAGGACTGGTATCCGTTCAGCAAGTATTCCATTTTAGCGGAGCTTAAAATTGCAGATGCCCATTATCATCTTAAAGAATATGATGAAGCAATCTTTGCCTATGAAGCATTTGAAAAACTGCATCCAAAAAACGATGCCATTCCTTATGTTATTTATAGCACCGGGCTTTGCTGGTTTGACCAACTGGATACTGTGGACCGCGACCAGACGCCTGCTAAAAACAGCATGGCCCAGTTCAAGCGCCTTATTGATCAATACCCTGAAAGTGAGTTCGCCCAAAAAGCAAAGGAAAAAATCCAAAAATGTTTGGAAAACCTTTCAGGACATGAATTGTATGTGGCCAATTTCTATTACAAAACAAAAAAATATAAATCTGCATTAAAAAGATATGAGTCTCTTGTCACCAATTATCCCAACTCAAAAGAAAGCAAAGAAGCATTGAATAAAATCCTTGAGTGCAGGGCCTTGGTAAACAAAAATTAAAAATTTCTTTACTTTTATTTGTTTTTAATATATCTATCCCAGGTTATTATTTTGTTAAAAAGATTTTTTTAGGAGTATAAAATGTCGAAAGAATGTGCAATTTGCGGAAAAAAACCAATGGTTGGCAATAATGTCAGTCATGCTCATAATCTGAACAAGAGAAAATTTAATCCCAACCTTCAAAGAGTTCGTGCAGTAATTAAAGAGGATTGTGTTAGAAAAATAGATGTCTGCACAAGCTGTATTAAAGCAGGAAAAGTAACTAAAGCCTCTTAAGGCCGCTTCCTTCTTTATCAATAATACAAATTTTCTGGTTCGGGCCGTTTAAGCAAGACAGCCCAAACCTTTATTTTTGTAACCTGTCTAAAAAGTTTTTAATACAGATTCTGCCAGTTGGGAATGCTCGCCTTTTTCAAAATTGATATGAGCTTGTAGATATGATTTATTCGGCTCTGATAATTCGTTTGACATCCGTTACTTTTTTCACTTTTCTGATCTCTGACATGATTTTTCGAAGTTGAGCTGTACTTTCAACCAGGATGGTAAAATAAAACAGGCCCAGGCCTGTTTCCTGGGTTTCTGTTTTAGCATTTAAAATATTTGATTTATGTTTGCTGATCACGGACGCAATATCTGCTAAAAGCCCAAACCTGTCATCTGTCAGGACCTTTATGCTGGCAGGATAAGATTCTGTGACATTGTTACTCCATTGGACTTCAATCTGACGTTCATTACTCATTTTCATGACATTCACGCACCCTTTTCGGTGAATGGTCACACCCTGGCCCTGGGTGATGTAACCAGTTATGGGATCTCCCGGAAGTGCGTTGCAGCATTTTGAAAACCGAACAAGAATATCATCCAGCCCTTTTACAACAATGCCTGTACTCTCTTTTTTCTTTCGTTTTCCAACCAGTTTCTGAAGAATGCTTCCTTCTTTAACTTCCTGTTTTTCAAGTTCAGGCAAAGCCTTATTCAAAATCTGCAACGGGGTGAGTTTTCCAAAGCCCACATGGGCGATTAGATCATCAATGGATTTAAACCCATAGGTATCGGCAACCTTTTTGATTTCCCCTGATTTAACAAGGGCATTAAAATTCTGGTTTTTCTTTCTAAATGTCTTTTCACATATCTCTCTTCCCAGGGAATAACTTCTCTCTTTTTCCTGGGCATTGATCCAGCCCCTGATTTTAGTTCTGGCCTTTACTGTCTTTACAAAATTAAGCCAGTCAGGACTTGGGGTATGGCCTTTGGTTGTAATAATTTCTATTTTATCCCCTGTATTTAATTGATGGGTCAGGGGCACCAATTTTCCATTGACCTTTGCTCCTGTGCACTCGGCACCAACTTCCGTATGTATAAGATAAGCAAAATCCACGGGCGTGGCTTTTTTGGGAAGGGTCTTGATCTCGCCCTGGGGTGTGAACACATATATTTCAGCAGGATACAGGTCAATGCGTACATTTTCCAGAAATTCATCCGGGTCATTATAATTTTCCTGATTTTCCACAAGCTTTTTTATCCAGGAAAACAATTCTCCAGCACGCTCATCAACCTTTGTACCTTCTTTATAACTCCAATGGGCTGCAATCCCGGATTCTGCAATCTGATCCATATCATAGGTACGGATCTGTATTTCAACCCGCTCGCCCTTTGGGCCCACAACAGTGGTATGAATTGATTGATACATATTGGGCTTGGGATTGCCAATATAGTCTTTAATTTTGTTATAAATCGGCTTCCACATTGAATGGATGGCACCCAGAGCAGCATAGCAATTGGGAACAGTATCCAGGATAAGTCTAAATGCAATGATATCATAGACCTCGCTAAATTCAAGATTCTGGGATACCATTTTCTGATAAATGCTGTAATGCTGCTTGTATCTACCTTTTATTTCACATTTAAGCCCCATTTCTCTCATTTTATTGTGAAGCTTCTCATTCACCTCTTTAATGTAATCTTCTTTTTCATCTTTGGCTTTATTCACCAGGGCATCAATACGTTCATACTCATCCCTTAGGGTATAATAGAATCCCATTTCCTCCAGTTCATACTTTATCCAGAAAATACCCAATCGGGCGGCTATAGGGGCATAGATATCCAGAGTTTCCTGGGCAATGGCTGCCTGTTTTTCAGGATTCTGGTGATACTTTAAGGTTCGCATATTATGGATCCTGTCCGCAAGCTTGATGAGAACCACCCGGATATCATCTGCCATGGCAAGAATCATTTTTCGCAAACTTTCTGCCTGCTGGGCTATTTTGGTTGAAAATGGCAGGGCTGAAAGTTTTGTTACACCGGAAACAATATGGGCAACATCCGGCCCGAACATCTTTTCAATGTCTTCTCTTGTAGCCGGAGTATCTTCAATGACGTCGTGCAGGAGGGCTGCAGCAATGCTCTCAACATCCAGACGCATATCTGCTAAAATATTTGCCACCTCAAGAGGATGGGAAAGATAGGTTTCCCCGGAAAGTCGAACCTGGCCTTCATGAGCTCTTGCAGAGTAAATATAAGCCCGGTCTATTATATCTGAATCCCCTCCGGGATTATACTCCTCTATTTTATCCAGTATGTCGGTAATCCTGATCATAGGCAATGCTTAATAAGCTTTTGCAAAAAGAACCCTTCTTGAGCTTGCGTTATCACAAGAAATACACTTACCATATTCTATAGGACTGTCAAAAGGGATACACCGTATAGTAACGGACAATTCTTTTTTTATTTTTTCTTCACATTTTTCAGATCCGCACCAATGGGCCATGACAAAGGCACCATTATGATATCCTTTGGTATTTTTATAGAGCTTATAAAATGCTTTTTTATCATCAATTTCAAAAGTGTGTTCTTTTTGATAGTTAACTGCCCGGTTAAAAAGATTATCCTGAATATTGTCCAGAATATCTGTGATCTGATCGATAAATTCTTCTCTGTTCATGGATTGTTTCTGGCTTGTGGGTTCATCCCTTCTGGCCATGAATACGCTGTTGTTTTGAATATCCCTGGGGCCCAGTTCAATCCGGACGGGAACACCTTTTTTTACCCAGTCCCAACCCCTGGTGCCGCCGATATCCCGATCATCAATTTCTACCTGGATCTTTCTGTCATGAAATAATTTTTCTTCCAGGACATCTTTAAGGCCCTGGACGCTTTCCATTATGATGCGGCTATCTTCACCTTTTTTAAAAATCGGAATAATGACGACATGGGCCGGTGCCACCCGTGGCGGAAGCACTAGGCCATCATCATCCGAGTGCACCATGATCATCCCGCCGATCATCCGGGTGGAGGTTCCCCAGGATGTGGTCCAGGCATAGGCTTCTTCGCCTTCCTCGTTCTGAAATTTAATATCCGAGCCTCTGGCAAAATTCTGACCCAGAAAATGGGACGTGCCAGCCTGAAGAGCCCTCTTATCCTGCATCATGGCTTCAATACAAATGGTATCATCAGCCCCGGGAAATCGTTCTGAAACAGTCTTTTGGCCCCTGATCACGGGCATGGCCAGATATTCTTCAACAAATTTTGTATACACATCCAGCATGAGCATGGTTCTCTCTTTTGCTTCGGCCTCTGTGGCATGGGCAGTATGGCCTTCCTGCCATAAAAATTCACTGGTCCGCAAAAACATCCGGGTCCGCATCTCCCATCGAACCACATTGGCCCACTGATTTAAAAGAAGGGGAAGATCCCTGGAACTTGATGTCCATCTGGCCATGGATTCCCCAATAATGGTTTCAGACGTGGGGCGGACAATTAATGGTTCAGCAAGTTTTCCCGCTGGCTTTAAACCGCCTTTGCCATCCTTTTCAAGTCTGTGATGGGTGACAACAGCACACTCTTTGGCAAACCCTTCCACATGCTCTGCTTCTTTTTCAAGATAACTCAAGGGGATAAACAAAGGAAAATAAGCATTTTTTACACCTGTTTCCTTAAACATGATATCCATCTGGTGCACGATATTTTCCCAAAGCGCATATCCCCAGGGTTTTATCACCATGCATCCCCTGACAGGTGAATTTTCAGCCATGTCTGATGCTTTAACCACTTCCTGATACCATGCAGCATAATCTTGTTCCCGGGTTGGCGAGATCGCTGATTTATTCTTTTGTGCCATTAAATTCCTCCGAAGTCTTTGTCATATTATCAATTTCGCCCAGCAATTGGTCCACAAGCTGATCCTGGTGTATTTTTCGAATCACTTTTCCTTTTTTAAATAAAATCCCCATGCCATCACCACCTGCAATACCTATATCTGCTTCCTTTGCTTCACCAGGACCGTTTACAATGCATCCCATAATAGCAACTTTAATCTGGGAAGGATGTTCAAGTAAAGCTTTTTCTACTTTCTCCGCAATTTTAAAAAGATCGATCTTACACCGGCCGCAGGTAGGACAGGAAATCAATTCCGGCCCCCTGCTTCTGATCCCTAACGCCCTTAAGATCTCAAACCCTGTCCTGATTTCTTCAACAGGATCCCTTGTCAATGAGACCCGGATAGTATCACCAAGGCCCTGGGCCAGCAGCATGCCGATGCCAATGGCTGATTTTGTGATGCCGGCATAAAGACCGCCAGCCTCTGTTACCCCGACATGAAACGGCACATTTGTTTTTAAAGACAATAATTGGTAAGCCTTCACCGTCCTTGAAACATCCGAGGCTTTCAGGGAAACTTTAATGTCATAAAAATTTAAATCTTCAAGAATGTTTATATTGCGGAAAGCGCTTTCCACCATAGCCTCGGCAGTTGTTCCAAGACGCTGTTCAATCTGTTTTTCAAGGGAGCCTGCATTCACACCGATTCTTATGGGGATGCCATGATCTTTTGCACAATCTACCACAGCCCTGACCTTTTTTGTTTCCCCGATATTGCCGGGATTTATTCTTAAAGCATCTGCACCTGCCCTTGCAGATGCCAGGGCCAGCCTGTAATCAAAATGAATATCTGCTATTATTGGAATGGTGATCTGCTGTTTGATCTTCTCAATGGCCAGGGCAGCTTCCATATCTGGAACGGCAACCCTTATGATTTCACACCCTGCCTTTTCAAGGGCAAGAATCTGCCGGGTCGTAGCTTTCACATCCTGGGTCTGGGTATTGGTCATGGACTGGACACAAATAGGTGCATTAGAACCTATCTTAACATTTCCAATACTTATTTGACGGGTTACCCGTCTTTTTTGAACCAAAGGCATCTTAATTTTTCCT
>JAQICW010000499.1 GCA_027858355.1 Desulfobacula sp. | reverse complement strand
GGCGCCCAGGGGTCGGATCTTGCCTGCCTGGTAAGAAGGCTGAAGGCCCGTCTGAATACGCCGAAAAATTTTTTATGCTCTTTAAAATCAAGATTTGATTTTTGGACAGACTGATTTTTTTTTCTACGTCGTTTGTGATGTTTCTTACGTCTTTTCTTACGTCGTTTGTGATGTTTCTTACGTCTTTTTCTAGGTCGTTAGACTCTTTTACAGGGTCTTTTTCCAGGTCGTATGACCGTGTATCCAATAATTCGACCCTGAAAAAATCTCCTATTTCCCTGATTTTGTAGGTAGCTGTCTTTAATTCATTGAGTTTTTTCCGAATGCGGATAAACCCTGTGCCGTATTTTTCAATATCTCCTGTCAAGAAAAAGGCTTCTGCAACAATCTTATTCCGGATGGAAGAAGTATAATCATCTCTCTCAAGGTCTTTGAGGGTAAGCTTGCCGAACAATGTTCCCGGATTTGAAAAAATAATCCGGTTATCAAAAATTTTAATCACAATATCAGTGGAGTGTTTATAATCCCTATGCACAACAGCATTTAATAAAAATTCCCGGATCACATCCAGGGGATACTGCCATACTTCTTTACGTTCTAGGCTTCCGTCAAATTCATAGGAAAGATTGATATGCTTTTTAATAAAAATCATTGCCTCTTCAAGGGTAGTCAAAAGCGGCGCTTTGATCAAAAGATCATCAATAATCGTATCTTCTGCCTTAAAACGGCCGATATGAATTGAATATCCGTGGTTCCCGAATAAGAGCATGCCGGCCAGGGTGGATTTGCCGGACTTGATGAATTTAAGCTTGGTCATATTGGTCACCATGTCATCCAGAAGGCTTATCCTTCCTTTGGAGTTCACCTTTTCAATGAATTTTTCCATGAGTGAGGTATCAAGGCAGGACAGGTCTTCATCAACCATATGGGCATCAAAGGAGATATCAAGGCTTTGCTGCCTAAGATCAACAATCTCCTCCAGGCTTAACATGTGGTTACTGTTTTTAACCCGCTTGTAATATCTGTTTTTATAGGCAACCGGCTTAACAGGATATTCATTTATCTCAAGTACCAATATGATCTTGCCGTCAACTTCATGAATATCAGAATGGGGAAGCAGCTGGGGATAGGTAGATGTCTTAATGTCATTGAGGTATTTTTGTTCTGTCTCGGATTTAAGCTCAATCCCCTTGACCTTCCCTTTATCATCAAGGCCAAGGATAACCTTTCCACCCCTGGTGTTGGCAAATGCCACAAGAGAAATAATCACCTCTTTTCCAAAGGATGATTTAAACTCAACATTCCGGGATTCTTTTAAGCTTTTAAAATCCATATAATTCCTCTGCTTTAACCCCTGACTGCGGGCTTTTTGAGATGTTCATGAAATCTGTTTCATGAACATCAAGGCTTAGAATCGATTTCTTCAATTCTTTCAGGCGTTTACCCTTAACAATCTCGTAACCATTCTGACTTAATTCCGCTTCATGGGATTTGAAATAATTTCCAACCGTCCGGATGGTTACTTCAAAAAAAGATGCTACCTGTTCTTTGAGCACCACTGTTTTTCCTTCAAAGGGAATGCCTTGGATATGGGTGGCCTTCTCTATTTCCTGCATGGCATATTGATTATTCAGAATATTTTGGCGGTCCACTCTTGATGCAGTCAGATCTTTGCTGTCTGAAAAAGTTTTTTTCTCGCTCATGGCTTTTTCTCCCCACAGGATTTGTTAAACCTTTGACTAAAATGTACCCAGGTCACCTCATAATCTTTTTCCCGATCACACAGGTCAAACGGAGCTTTATATAAGATTGTTCTCTCTATTGGCCCTCCTGGCAGAGTATCATCTATTATAGTTCGTTCAACAGTCCCGGACTTCATATTTTTTATTTCATTCCATTCCGGTCGGGAAAATCCAACACCGGGTAACCCCTTGCTGGCAGTGAAAACAATTCTTCCATTTTGATCATACCAGGTATCTGATTCATATTGCCGCATAACCGGAAATTGAACACGATAAATGGTCTTGAGTTCTTCCAAGGTCAGGCCCAAAGCCATGGAAGCAAGAACATCGATTTCTACTAACGCTTGTCTGCGGGAATAATCTGTGCGCAATGCAATATTTCTTTGCCATTCAGGAGTCAGGTTTTTAAAATGGTCGTTAAAGAGGCGAGGATCTGATTTTGCCCATTGGTCTACTCGAAAAGAACTATCCCAGCAATCCATCCACAGTCCTTCGAAGTGTCCTGTAATACATTGAAGTAAAAGAGATCTTAGATGAAGTTCCAATCGAAATTTTTCGTCACACAAAATGGGTAATTGGTTGATTAGCGTAATATTGGCATGCCCCATCCCCGTGGTTTTAACCCTAAAATCAACAGGCAAAGAAAGAGAAAAACAATAAAGATCCAGCATAGTTTTTAAATTTTTAAAACAGATTGCTATTATGGTATTAATATGTGCAGCATCTTTGGGGATTATAGCAGAAATGAGCGTTCTTTCTCCCGATTGGCTTAGCATCTCTCTGTTAATATATCTATAAAACTTTGATACTGGTTTTTTATCATTCCACAATACACGGGGTGTCTTTTTAAAGTAACGATCATCATCACAGTTAGGGATATAATTTGAACGAGGCAAATAGTTATCAGGGAGACTTGTTAAATCAAGTACATCATAGTCTGAATTTTTTGTGCATTTTTTACGCGGTGTTTTATTGAATGGGTTCGCTAAAAAAAAATGTGGGCCGGACAGTATCCACTGAGAATCTTTTTGGGGGAAGATAGTTTCACGGCGTATTGTACCGTCACTTTGTGATGTTGTTTCGTTCCAATGTTGTGTAGGATAAATTTCATCATTTAAATCTTTAAGTTTTTTAGGGTTATCTATAAATTTTTGTAACACACTTATAAGTTGATGGGAATGTAATGCAGGAAGCCGTGCTTGAAGCGAAGGTGTACCATCTTCATCATACATTTTAGAAAACAATTCTAATTCTACTTCAGTCGTGTGTATTATTCGGTCATAATGGCCTTGAATGTTCCATTTATTCGCATCGTCTTTAATCCCGGGAACAGGTCCTTGACCATTGTGATCAAAACAGGAGTACACAGTTTTGGGCGCATATAAATTAGCAATATGGAGGAAGCTGGGTTTTATGGGATTATTTTTATAAATATTGATACTGAATTTTGCGTGATGATCAACTTCAGGAAAAAGTTTTAGTTCATTTTGAAATTGAAAATGGGCTCTCAGTCTTGGATATATTTTTTCTCGAAAAATACCACCATTAGGGTCATCATATATTCCTTCGGGATGTAAAAAACCGGATATCCCATCTATATTCCCTATCATCCAAGCTTGAGGAAGGAAACATTTATAAAGATTAGCCTTCATCCCTAACAATTGCGGATAATTCTGATAGGCGTTCAAGAAATTCTGAGTGCTGTCGGCTGCTTCAAATTCACTTAAATATGAACTTTTTAAATCAAACTGATCAATGGTTTCATCCCTCAGGTCATTTAGTTTTGAAG
>JAQICW010000385.1 GCA_027858355.1 Desulfobacula sp. | reverse complement strand
AGCTTTTTTAATTTCTGATGGTACAGAATATCATTGATTTCTTCATCCTTGAGAAGGGAAAGGAATGCTATTCTCTACATGGAACAGATGCTCTCAATACAAAATATCCTGGAAACAGTGTCAACAAAAAATCTTGCGAAACATCTTTTCGTGGTATAAGAGAAAAATAATCCCGCTGGGTTTGACGGGATTGGACTTAATATATAATGGTGTAAAAC
This sequence comes from Desulfobacula sp., assembly GCA_027858355.1. Next base: position 3,899 of record JAQICW010000385.1, on the reverse strand, counting down.
AAGAATGAGCGGATTTAACGTTACCTTTCCCGGCAACAAAAAAATAGATGTTGAATTTAAGAATTATAAGATTAAGACGGACCAGTCAAACAAAAACGGGGGCGATGAAAGTGCTCCTGAACCCTTTGATATTTTCATCGCATCACTGGGTGCCTGTGCTGGAATCTATGCAAAATCATTTTGTAATGTAAGAAAAATTTCCACAGACCATATGCAACTTTTTGTTGAAGTTGTTTTCAAAAAAGGACAAAAACTCATGGAACAGGTCAATATCACCCTTAATGTTGATGATAAGTTTCCTGAAAAATATATAAAACCCATCATAAAATCCATGACCTCATGTGCGGTTAAAAATCAACTTCACCCGGATATAACCTTCAACACGGCTGTAATTTATCTGGGAAAATAAAAAATAATCCAGGGCTTCAATCAAAACGGCTGAGAAAAATGAAAATTCGTTTAACAACACTATGTGATAACCTGGCCGCTTCATTAGGCTATCTTGCTGAATGGGGGTTGAGTATCCTTGTGCAGTATGGAGAGGAACCCATCTTTTTCGTGCCGGCCCTGATCAGCTCGAGCAAACCATTGCAAAAATCGAAGAATTCAAAGTGGAGCATATCGGTGTGTCCCATTGCACGGGAATGCCTGCATCCATGGCTTTGATGCAGCATTTCAAGGACCGCTTTTTTTTCAATCATGTGGGAAAAATAATAGAATTCTAAAGGAATGTCAGTTTATCAAACCAGAACATTATTCAAAAAATACATCAATTCCAAAGATTTAGAAAGACTTTAAAAATCAACTCTACCTGTCCCATAAATTTATGGGACAGGTAGAGTTGATTTTGGACGTTGATTAACAACCCGCCATGGAAATATAATCATCATGAGTCATAGATTGACTGGACTGTGTAAAACTGTTAGATAACTTCCATGAAAATACGAAATGCAATACTCAATGAAATCTGGATCAAAAGGTTTGATGCCCATGCCCAAGACGTATGGTTTATCTGGGGGTCCAACAACTCCGGTCTGGAAGAATTCTTCCGACTCATATCTGGAGAAGCTGGAGAAGATGCCAGGGCAGATCAACTTGATTTGCCGGACAATATTGGGATTGTTTCTTTTAAAAAACAGCAGGAACTCTATGAGTCAGAACTAAAAAAAAAACGACACTGATTACCTGAATAAGATTGATCCCGGCACGCAGACCATGACCTTTTTAGAGGACCTTGAAAAATATACAGGCCTGATTGAGGCATTTGATATGACTGCTTCCCTTGATAAAGGTTATCGCCAGCTCAGCACTGGTCAATCCAGAAAACTCATGATCCTGTCTCAAATCTCAAAAGGTGTATCCTGCCTTGTCATACAGTCCCCCTATGATGGACTTGATCCCAAAAGCTGCCAGGAAATAAATAAGGCTCTTTTTCATCTGCATCAGCAAAAAACCCAGCTTATCGTTTTTGTGAACAATACAGGGGATATACCTTCCTGGTGTACCCATGTCGGAGTGATGTCACATGGCCGGCTGGCACATCAGGGGGGGAGGCAAGAGATAATGGGAATTCTTGAACAAAAATTACATACACAATCTCCTGATTTTCAGGCTTCGGTCCAGGATTTATATAAAAGCCGGGTAATAAACCTGAAAAAAAACTCTGAGCATAAAGAGCAAACCCAATTGGTCCGACTGAATAAGGGATTTGCAGGTTATGAGGGGACTACAATATTCCAGGATTTATCCCTTTCAATAAGCCAGGGAGATCATACCCTGGTCACAGGCCCCAACGGATGCGGAAAATCCACCCTGCTTCAGGTTATTACAGGGGATCATCCAGCCTGTTACCAAAATGATCTGAAAATATTTGGTATCCAGAGGGGAACCGGGGAATCCATATGGGATCTAAAGCAACACATGGGTATTGTAAGTTCTGAGTTACACCGGAACTATAATGTACCAGGAACCACCTTGCACTGTATTATTTCAGGCTTGTTTGATTCCATCGGACTCTACCGCCCATATAGTAATCTTCAAGAGCAAAAGGCTATGACATGGCTTGGGCGCCTGAATATGGACAGGGAAGCCTGCTACCCTTTCAGGCAATTGGAGTATGCCCAGCAGCGCCTGGTACTCATTGCCCGGGCCCTGATTAAAGTACCAAGGCTGCTCATTCTGGATGAACCCACCCAGGGTCTGGATGAATCAAACAGGAAAGCCGTTCTTAATTTCCTGGAGGATGTGGCCAAAGAAGATCTATGCACAATCCTCTATGTCAGTCACCGTGAAGATGAATACCGCAGCTTTTTCAATCAACATCTCAGGATGTGAGAATCTTACCAGGTCATTCATTCATAGATTGTAATTTCTATTGACAAATTATGCACTATATGGCAAATTGGTCGCCATGATAAATCGAACATTGGAAAAAAAGCTGCATGAGCTGGCTGGCTATTACCCCGCCGTCGTGGTTACCGGCCCAAGACAGTCGGGTAAGACCACCCTTTGCCGAATGGCATACCCGAACAAACCCTATGTTTCGCTGGAAGCATTAGACATCCGCGATTTTGCATACAGCGACCCGCGGGGGTTTTTGGCTGAATACTCTGGTGGCGCAATAATTGATGAAATTCAGCATGCTCCTGAATTGCTCACCTACTTACAGAGCTACATTGATACAAACCCTGATCCGGGCCGCTTTATCCTGACAGGTTCGCAGCATTTTGGATTATCCCAATCCATTGCTCAGTCGCTGGCGGGCCGCTGTGGCATCCTGGTGCTTTTGCCACCGAGCCTTGAAGAACTATGTGATTTTCCGTCTGCACCTGCCGACTTGTTCCCTCTGCTTCGGCAAGGGGCCTATCCCAGAATTTACGATCGGGAAATCCCTGCCCATCAATGGTTGGCGGACTATACAAATACCTATATACAACGAGACGTACGCCAGATTATTAATGTCGGCGACCTCCAGACCTTCTCCGGTTTCCTGAAGCTTTGCGCCGGCCGTACGGCTCAGGAGATTAATCTTTCGAAACTCGGCAGTGACGCCGGTGTTTCTCACAACACTGCTCGTTCCTGGCTTTCTATTATGGAAACCAGCTACATCATCCATAGCCTTCCTGCATGGCATACCAACATCCGCAAGCAGGTCGTCAAAGCACCCAAGCTGCATTTTTTTGACAGCGGCTTGGTATGTTACTTACTGGGGATCCGTGAACCAGAGCAATTACGCCTTCACCCGCTACGCGGCGCAATCTTTGAAAGCTGGGTCGTCTCCGAAATTTACAAATCCCTTGCACACAGCGGGTTGCAGCCCAGCTTGTTTCATTATCGGGAAGCCCGTGGACCGGAAATTGACCTGCTTATTGAGCATGGCTTAGAACTTGAATTGGTCGAGATAAAATCAGGAGCCACGATAAATACCGACTTTTTTAAAAATCTTAAGCGCTTCTCTGATCGTATGGAAGGTGCGGGTAAGAAACGCCCTCTTCGAAGTCATGTCGTGTATGGCGGTGATGATTCCCAGAAACGCTCTGATGCACAGGTGCTCTCCTGGCGCCATATTCAAAGATTGATAGCAGAAGACTCCGTCAATTGAATACACATGCCTGTGATTCGCCAAAAAAGAATCAGGAACAAAATACATGAAAATTTGGTCTTGAAGCTAATGTTTGGGACAGTAAAAAAAGTCATGTCCATTATGTATTCACAATGATTTTTTAAAAAAGTTTTCCAGCAAAAAGCTGAAAACCTTTGATATCAGTGGTACGCCCGGCCCGATTCGAACGGGCAACCTATGGATTCGAAGTCAGGACCTTCAAGTTTCCTAAACTCCTTTAAAACAGTGAAACCCCTTTAAACAAAGGGGTTTTCATTTATCACATTTTATCTGATAT
>JAQICW010000323.1 GCA_027858355.1 Desulfobacula sp. | reverse complement strand
ATTGGTGACTTACCAGGCTACAAAAGAAGAACATAAAAGCATCACTGATCTGAACCGTTCGTTGTTAGTCGCATTAAAAAGGGCCTGGCCAAAATGGATGGATGCTCTGATAATCGTTAAGCCCGAAACTGTTATCGACTGGCAAAGGCGGCGTTTCAAGAAATATTGGACTAAAAAGTCAGGTAAACGTAAAAGGCTTGGCAGACCATCAATAAATTTGGAAATCCGCCAGCTTATAAAAAAAAAATGATATCTTAAAAAGATTAGACCCGATGACCCAGTTAACACCAAGAAAAAAAGACAACAATGGAAAGTGTTTTTAAAAAATCATCGCGAATATATAATGGGCACGGATTTTTTTTACCGTCCCAACTATTAGCTTCAAGACTCTTTATGTGTTTTCCATCATTGATCATGCCAGAAGAAAAATCGATCATTTCAATGTTACTGAGCATCCTACAGCAGAGTGGGTGGTTCAGCAGTTGAAAAATGCATTTCCTTTTGACATGCTCTCAAAAATATTTCAAGTATTGAAGAAGTGCAATCAATAACCTTGGATGATATTTCTGAAAATAAAATAAAAGTTGCTGTTTGTGGATTATAGGCCATTTTTCCCTATAACTAGGCATCCGGGGTTGTTATCCCTTTCCAGATGGCAAATTGGGTAAGTTCACCAATGGTATGGATATTTAATTTGTCCATAATCTTTCTTTTATGGGTGGAGACGGTTTTTTCACTGATATGAAGGCGGGTTGCAATCCGGACAAAACTTGAGCCTTCAACTATCAATGCAAGCACCTCCTGCTCTCTTTTACTCAATGAGACGAGGCTGTCATCCACTTTCGGTGGTATTTTCATATGCATTTCATTTCGAATAGGTTAATTTAACTGTAGCATAATATAAATTAGTTCTTCCGTACCAATTTTGTTATCACCGTTCACATCAACCCCGGAGGCTATATAGCCTTGGCGAACAACAGGTTCTTTTTGTGTTAAACTTTTTAAGGCGATAACGGCATCATCAAATGTAATTTTAAAATCACCATTAAGATCTCCTGTTAAATCCGGGATTGATTCAATAGTCACATTGACAAGAATTGTGTCGACACCACCTACAAGCCCGTCTGACACCTGCACCCCAAAGGTGTCAACACCGTTATAATTTTCTTCGGGTGAATAATTGATCGATTTTGAAATACCTGTTCCTGTGACCTGCGAAATACCATGGTTTGCCTGGGTCTTAATTGACCAGGTTAACGTGTCATTATCAGCATCTGTGGCATTCAGTGTCAGTACAAAGGTGGTGGGATTGCTGTCCTAGGACATTATTATTGATATGCAGTCCCCCTGGGTAATCACCGGGGGGGTGAGTTCTAATGGAAAACAATCCCTGGATGGTTCCTTTGGATGCATCATCCACCGGTTCAATTTTGAGCATACAGTTGACTGATTCAGGAACGGTCACTGTCCAGTCATGGCTGCCGTCGTTTGGCGTAGCCGCAATGGTTTTCATATAGGTTTTGCCACCATCCCTTGACAGGGAAATTTTTACATCGCCTGCAATACTGCGGGGCTCCCAGGTAATGGGCATGACACGGCCCGGTTCCCAGGATGAGGCCTGCTCAGGACTTGAAATAAGCAAATGATCCACTACCACGGACTGTCCCGCCCGAACGGCACGCACATAATTGGTATTAGACGTATCGCTGTAATTGAAATACCCATAGACGAAATCCATGCGCCACGCATAGCCAGTATTATTTGCGTAGGCAGTAGACGACCAATAATTGGATGGCTGAGCATTAAAATAAGCTGTATCAATGGAAGGGTTATATGTGTCCAGTTTTACAATGGAAGCAAGTTCTTTGGCCGTTGGCATCCGCCAGTCAAGATACCCGGCCTCGTTAAGATTCTCACAATAGCGGACTGCATTTTTCCAGGTATCGGCGGAGACTGAACCTGTTTTTTGCCACATTAATCCGGTCTTAGTATCTGAGACGGTACCGTCACTATTGGAAATCAAATGACCCAATGATCCATGTCCCCTGCGAACGGCCCGCACTGAAAAAGCACAACCCTTACCGTAGTGGAGAATATTGCCATTTCCGTAACCCACGCGCCACGCATCCCCAGTACCCGCCGCGAGTGAAGTGGATGACCAATAATCGGATGTTACCGTATTCGGGAAATAAGACTCATTTATAGGCGGACTACATCCACCATAATCAACAATGGATTGCAACTCCACCGGAGTCGGCATGCGCCAGTCCGAGTGACCACCATAATGGCTGCTGTTCAATTTATTGATAAAATCTTCGGTATCTGTTCCTTCTCCCGGAATGCCGGCATTGCCTCCATTCGTGTCAGAATTGCTGTCATATCATGTATAGGTATTGTCTTTATCATGAACAGATCCATCATCTGTTTTTACTTCCCAGATCAGCCCTGTGATATTGTCCCTGACCATTGTCCAGGAAATGGCCTCATCCGCCAGATCATTGCCTGAAGCATCCAGTTTGATATAGGACGGCGCATTGATCAAATAATCATGGTCCTCACCAAAAATATCGGTATGGGATGTGGTTTGACCGGTGTCTGGAACACGTCCTGTGGCTGCCATAGAAGCCCCAACTGTCAAAACCAGCAAAGACAGAATCCCAAAAATCACCTTGCGTCTAGTATGCCCCATCACAATTTTTTAATTCCTGTGTAATGCACCTCATCAAAAGTATTCTCGTCCTGCCCCTTATCTGTAAAGGTAAAGTGATTTCCGTCCGAACTAACAATCCCTGTTCCAGTGCTACCAGCAATTCCGATAGTAAATTTCCCGTCATAGTTTACAGCGTATGTAAATGTAAAACTTTCACTGACGCCACTGACCTCAATTATTTCTCCGTTGCCATTACCATCAAATGACAATGTAACGCAGTCTGTCCAGACATCCAGCACCGGTCCCGAACCATTACCATTCGGATCTTGTCCTCCGCCAAAAGTTGTCATTACATACGTGCCGCCTAAGGATGCGTTGGACATACCCGAAGATTTTTTGATCCCTGTGTAATGGACTTCATCAAATGTATTCTCGTCGGACCCCTTATCTGTAAAGGTAAAGTGATTTCCGTCTGAACTAACAATCCCTGTTCCAGTACTATCAGGAATTTCGATAGTAAATTTCCCGTCACTGTTTACAGAATATGTAAACAAAATAGTTTCACTGACGCCGCTGACCTCAATTATTTCTCCACTCCCATTACCGTCAAATGACAATGAAACGTAGTCTGTCCAGACATCCAGCACCGGTCCCGATCCATTACCATCCGGATCCTGTCCTCCGCCAAAAGTGGTCATTACGTATGTGCCGCTTAAAGATGCATTGGACATATCATCGGAAACATCAGGTACTACCTGCAAAGGATAAATTGCTTCAGCAAGCCCAATCTTGTTATCACCATTCACATCAATTCCAGAGGCTATATAGCCCTGGCGAACAGCAGATTCCTGATTTGTTAGAACCTTTAAGGATAGAACAACATCTTCAAAGGTGATTTTGAAATCACCATCAAGGTCTCCTGTAAGATCAGAAATTGACTCAATTGCAACAGTCACCACAATGGTATCAACACCAACGGCAAGTCCATCTGATACCTGTACTTCAAAGGTGTCAGCACCATTATAGTTTTTTTCGGGAGAATAATAGATAGATTTTGAAATGCCCGTACCAGAAACCTGGGCAATACCATGATTTGCCTGTGTTTTAACAGACCACAAAGTGTCCGCACCTGCATTTATAGCATTTAATGTCAACTCAAAGGCGACAGGATTGTTGTCCTCGGATATATGTATCAATATGCTTTCACCTTGAGTGATTACCGGAGGTAAATTATCCTTGGTTTTAAACTGCCATACCGGCCCTTGAGTTTGGGCACCATGATTGTCCTTGGAAATAATTTGCCAATAATAGGTTGTGCCGTATTCAAGCGGCCCCGCGTTAAGTGTCGTTCCACTTTGATCCTCTGAAACCAAAGTCAACGGAGGATTGTCGGTACCAAAATAAGTGTCATATGCCATTGTATTATCAGCATCCGGGTCTCCTCCAATCCAGTAAAGTTCCGTATTCAAGGGGATATCTGTTGAATTATCAGCTGGGGATGGTACAGCAGGTGTATTTGGTGAAGTGTTGGTTAACTTCCAGGAAGCCACATTATATTTACTCGATTCATTATTCTTGTTCCCAACGGCAATGATTGAACCATCGTTTTTTAAGCCTATTGTGTACGAACTCCCGACCGCCACCTCTTTAATGTTTGTCCAGGAGGACACATTACATTGATCATTATAATTATCCCCAACGGCCACCACAGTGCCGTCGGTCTTTAAACCAATTGAAAGAGAATATCCAGCAGCCACTTGTTTAATATCGGTCCAGGAAGCAACATCGCATTGACCGGATTCATTATTCCCAACGGCCACGACAGTTCCGTCGGTCTTTAAACCGATTGTGTGATCACCGCCAACAGCAACCTGCTTAATATCTGTCCAAGAAGACATATCACATTGACAATAATAAGTGTCCCCAATGGCCACAACAGTACCATCCGTTTTTAAACCTATCGTACGAGCTGTTCCGACAGCGACCTGTTGGATATTGATCCAGGAAGACACATCGTTATAATAAGTATCCCCTGCGTTCACGACAGTGCCATCGATCTTTAAACCGATTGTGTGACTATATCCAGCCGCCACCTGTTTAATATCGGTCCAGGAAGTCACATCGCATTGGCCTTGAGCATTATACCCAACGGCCACGACAGTACCATCGGTATTTAAGCCTATTGTGTGTATATATCCAGCAGCCGCCTGTTTCATATCGGTCCAGGAAGCCACATCACATTGGCCAAAATTATTTTCTCCGGCAGCCCGAACGGTACCATCGGTTTTCAACCCTAGTGCGTGATTACCGCCTGCCGTCACCTGCTTGATATCGGGCCAAGGAGCAACATCACACTGGCCATAATCATTATTTCCAGCGACCACAACAGTGCCGTCGGTCTTCAACCCAATTGTGTGATCATATCCAGCCGCCACCTGTTTAATATCGGTCCAGGAAGACACATCGCATTGGCCGGAATGATTGCTTCCCACAGCCACGACAGTGCCGTCGGTTTTCAGGCCTATTGTATGAACCTTACCGGCAGCCACCTGTTTCATATCGGCCCAGGAAGACACATCGCATTGACCATTAGAATTATCTCCGACAGCAATGACAGTGCCGTCGGTCTTTAAACCTATTATATGACCCCATCCTTCAGCCACCTGTTTTATGTCGGTCCAGGATGAAATTGTGGATTGATTTTCAAACAAGCGCCCAACGACGATGACAGTTCCGTCGGTCTTTATGCCTATCGTGTGGAACATTCCAGCAAATATCTGTTTGATATCGGTCCAGGAAGACACATCACATTGGCCTTCAGAATTACTCCCAACTGCCACGAGACTGCCATCGGTCTTTAAACCTATTGTATGATTAACTCCAGTAGACACCTGTTTAATATCTGTCCAGGAAGATACATTGAGTTGTCCATACCCATTTTCCCCAACGGCTTGAACCGTGCCGTCGGTTTTTAAGCCTATTGTGTGTCGCTCTGCGGCAGTAAGCTGTTTAATATCAGTCAAAACATAGGCATTGCATTGGCTTTTAGAATTATCCCCGACAGCCACGACAGTTCCGTCGGTCTTTAAGCCTATTGTGTGAAAAGCTCCGGCAGCCACCTGGGCTTCAACAAGCTCCGCTTCAGAAGTCGCAGCACCCATCGTCAAAATTAGCAAAGACAGAATTCCAAAAATTACCTTACGCATCATATCCTCCAAGTCAAAAAAACGTTTTTTCGGATCTTTTCATAGTTTCAACCTATAAGTATTAAAAAAACACAGAAGAGGCAATCGGGGAAAGGTAGATTTTTATGTTCAGGAATTCTGATATCAACTACAGAAAATCTGAGGGGTATTGGAAAAAGATGCGCATATCTGCTCTGGGATTATTATGTGTCCAGACTTGTGATTCCTTCCCGAATGGCAAATTTTGTGAGGCCGGCAATGGAATGAATATTTAATTTGCCCATAATTTTTCTTCTATGGGTGGATATGGTTTTTTCACTGACATGGAGACGGGTGGCAATCTGGGTTGAACGTGCGCCCTCGGCAAGCAACTGAAGCACTTCCCGCTCTCTTCTGGTCAGTGAATTGTTTAAGGATAAGCCTTCCAAAGGACGGCCAGCTGCAAAATCATCCATTACCATATCCGTGATGTGTTGACTCAGATATCGGCTGCCTTTTGATACGGTTTTTATGGCGTTTAAAAATTCGCTGAATGCGCAATTTTTCAGTAAGTAACCCGAAACCCCTGCTTTTAACATCCCCATGACATATCCGCGTTCCGAAAACATGGAAAGCGCTATTATCTTTATGTGGGGGTGCTGAGCAAGTATTTGTTTTGTTGCTTCAATGCCGTTGAGGCCGGGCATATTGATATCCATGATAATGATATCAGGGATAAGGCTCAAGGCTTTTTCAACAGCAGACCGGCCATTGTCCGCTTCAGCCACTATTTCCATATGCTTTTCATTCTGAATAATGGATTTTAGCCCTTCCCGGGTAATCATATGGTCATCAGCCAATTGTATTCTGATGGTCATTTTTGATCTTCCTTATATTTTAGTGTTTAGCAATTGTCTGAGTTAAAGGCCTGATCCAAAGGGAAGACCAGTGTAATCCGGGTTCCCTGCCCGATTGCAGAGTCAATCTCCATATAACCACCCTGGCTGCCCAGGCGTTCCTGTATGGAAAAAAGGCCAAAGCCTCCTTTTAAATGCCCTTGGGAATATAGGTGCGATACATCAACACCCTTGCCGTCATCTTCAACAATAATTTCCAGGTCTGATCCATCTTTCTTCATGGAGACTGAAGCCGTTGTTGCCCCGGCATGTTTTACCATATTAAAGATCAGTTCTCTTACTGACTGAAAAAGCAGAATGGCGGTTGATTCATCAATATTTTCAATCGTTTCCTGATAAACGAATCTAACAGGAATCTCGTATTGTTCCGTTGTTTTTTCAGCCAGCCAGTCCAGGGCGGCTTCAAGGCCCAAATCATACAGGAGAGGCGGGCTCAGTTCAAAAGTAAGCGTGCGGGTGGCCTTAATGGATTCATCTAAAATTGCATGAATGTTTTCAAACCTTGGGGAATTTGCCTGTCCTGTTTCTTTTTTAAGTTTTTCAAGTTCCATAACCGCACTGGAAAGTGCATGCCCGATATTATCATGAAGGGCAACAGCCATGCGCCGCCTCTCTTTTTCTTCAACCAGGAGCAACTGGGAAGAAAGGGACCGCAGTTGGTCCTGGTATTGAAGGATTTCTTTTTCTGCCTGGTTCCTTGCCCAGGCATTGGCCAGCACCCTTGATACGTTCTTGAGTACATCCACCCGTTCTGGTGTGAACACACCCGTTATGCTGTTATTTTCAAGATAAAGGACACCATTGACATCGCCCTGGTGGAGGATGGGTATACACAATACAGACTTAAGTTGTTTTTCTTGGACATAAGTGTCCCACTCATATCTTGCGTCCCTGGCGGCATTTTCCAGTACCAGATCCTGACCGCTGCGCCTGACATAACGGACCATACTGACCGGAAGTTTGGTGTACAGATCAAGTGGCATAGGAGTGAAGTTATTAACACCTTCCACATCTACACGAGCCTCTACGTTCCATCCCTGGACGCTTTTAAGAATTAAAAACCCTTTGCGGGCACCGGCATGTTCCAGTACAATCTCCATTAATTTATCCATCAGCCGGGTTAGTACTGTTTCTTTTGCAATGGCTTCGGAGGCCTTAATCATGGAGGAAAGATCAATATGACTGCCAGAACTTGAAGCGGCTAAATCCTCATGAACCAAGGTAAAGCTGGCGTTGTTGATAAGATGGGCGTAATTTTTTTTCAAATGGGCAACCTTTGCTTTTGCTCCCCATTTTTCATAACAGATGAGCGCTTGGCAAAGATAGGTGATGGCAAGGGAAAAAACGCCTTTATCATTGTAAAATCTTGCAGCAAGTTCCCATGCAAGGGCTTCTTCATGGATATAATCATGTTTGTTCGCACTATCAATCGCCTGGTTATAAAAACCGATTGCCTCGGTTTCCTTACCCTGAATTCTTGCTTTTTCAGCCTTAACAAGGAGATACGTATGTTCATGGTTGACAGGAACAATGTTAGCCCATTTTTTCATTTTTTTCAGATTTGCAGATATCCTGGACAAAATCTTTATTTTTTGTTTTTTGTCCCCCTTTTTATAAACAGCAATGTGGGCCAGAGAATCATAAAAATGAAACCAGGGGACAAGCGACAAACCCCTCACGGCATCGAGATAGGCTTCTGTCTTACGTGCATATTTAACTGCATCTTCAAACTTGTAGAAAAGATAGCACAATCGCATTTTATTGAGATAGGCAATGCAAAAGGCATTTTTGTTGTTGGTACTCTGGTACAGGGGGAACATCTTTTCTTCACTGCAGCTCTCCCCTTCAAGAAGACAGGGATCATGGGATTCGCCCAGAAGATTTAATACTGTCTGGTGAAAAATGCGGTTAACATTGAGTACCACTTCCTGCTGCAATATCTTAATCTCCTGGCTTGCCTGACGCATTTCAGTCTCCAGTTTTGACAATTGACGGCCGACATAAAAGCTGTGGCCGCAATACAAATGGATTGAATGTGCAGCATATTCAAAATCTCCCAAGGCAATACCGAGCGCCAGCCCTTCTTTAAGTTCTGCAAGATCCTTTTTAGGGTGATGCTGCCATGGTCTTGCATAGCAGTTAATAATTAATCGCGTTCTTACTGTCTGACTTTTAAATTCTTCCTTTTCCAAAAGCCTGGTGGCAAGTTGAGCAAATTTTAGTCCTAAAGATATATCACCCATTTCACTGCAAAGCATCAAGCTGTAGATGGCATAAACAAATGGTGCCATAGGTGGATTTCCGTATTTAATGGTCAGCAAAAATGTTCTGAATATTAACAGCGGTATTAGCATGGGGGCCGTAGCAAAGGAGGCAGTCACTGTTTCTGAATATAGCCGAACAGCAGCAATCGCTTTGGGGTTTTTCATAGCCGGGAGATCTATAAGCATATCAGGTGATCTGGTTATCATGCTGAATCTGGTTTTTAAAAAAGCGTAAAGGAGATGAGCTTTATGGGGATTCCTGGGCAGTTTCTCTCCAAGTTTGTCCAAAGCTGTCAGGGAAATATCGATTGCTTCAAGTAATTTATTGCCTGCGATACATGTCAGGATTATGATTTCATACACTTTCATTGTGTCTAAAGAATTGTGAGCCTGTTGAATTACTTTTTTAGCTAATTTATCGATGTTATTGAATTCTAGGCAAAGAAAAGAAGTCTCCACAGCTTCATTGTATAAGTTCAAGGTTAAATCATAATTTTGTTGCCATGCATTTTCACCCAGAAGTTCAATCCCCAGGGTTACATAGGTCAAGGCTGTATGATAGGCCGCAGTTTTTTTTGCCATTTGGGCGGCCTGAAGATTTATTTTTGCCAGGTCAGCCTTTTTGGACTCATCTTTAATGGCTGTTCTGCCAAGATTCATCTGGGATGCAGCATCCATAAACAGTCGTTCTTTGCTCTTGGAATCAATTGACCGGTATAATTTTTCCCCTATTTCATAGTGTTCCTGTGCTCTTTTTCCACCCGGTATAAGATGATAAACAGCGTGCTGTATGCTGTCATGAATAAATTGAAATAATTGTCCCCCCCCAAAAGGCTGGGTATCAATTTCATCTTTTGTGTCGACTTCACAGGGGGCAACTAAGTTATGCAGTGACGCTTCTTTTAGAATGGAATTTATCCGGGATAAATGCTCATCACACACAATCACAAGGTCTTGGCAATTAAATTTATTTCCCAGACAAGCGGCTTTTTGTAATACCCGGATAACAGGATGGCTCAAGGTTGCAATCCTGTTTTTTGTCAATTCCTGTAAACTTGTGGTGTTTCGGATTTTCTTGATCTGTGCAATATCCCATTGCCAATATTCCTGGTTTAAATCATATTTCAAATGGTTTAAATGAACCAGGGAACGAACATATTCCTTTATGTAAAAAGGATTTCCCTTTGTGCGCTCAACAATAATTTTTGCCAGGGGATCGGCAATTATTTTATCTGTTTTTGACGAGTCTGCTATCATCCGGGCTATTATGTCTTTGTTCAAAGGGCCGATTAATATCTCTTTAAATATAATGTTTGATCGGGCGGTTTTTTTGATAAAAGTATGGAGTATATGGTCTAAAGATACTTTTTCGTTCCTGAATGCGCCGATAATGAAAAGATCCGGAATATCTTGCTCAAAAATCTTATTTAATAGGTGTAATGATTCTGGATCCACCCATTGCAGGTCATCTAAAAAAAGGATTAATCCATTGTTGCTTCCGGCAATTGAACGAAAAAACAGAATAAATGTGGTAATAAAACGATTTTGAGTCTCAATGATATCAAGAATAGGAACTTTTGGCTGTGGACCTAAAATCAAAGCCAGTTCCGGAACCATCTCAACCATGAGTTGGCCGTTAATACCCAGAGCATTTAAGATGTTATCTCTCAGCCCTTCAAGATCAAAGTGGTTCTTTGCAAGGGATACCTGAACAAAACGTTTTAAATCTTCTGCCAGGGAAAAATAGGGTATGTTCTGCTGAACCTGATCATATTTGCCGGAAATGACCATGGTTGAATTGTCTTCCTGCCGTTGTACTTGATTACAGAATGCTTTAACAAATGATGTTTTGCCGATGCCCGATGACCCAGATACAAAAATCATTTTTGTTTTATGCGGGTTCTTATCTGAAAAAATCTCATGTAATTGGGTCAATTGAGGTGTTCGTCCGTAAAATTTCTGACTCAGTTTAAATTGAGGCGGTTTTTCCGATTGATCCAAGAAGAAATCGATAATAGTATCACCTGCTTCCAATTGCGTAAGACAATTTTTTAAATCTGCTGCCAGGCTTGCTGCGCTTGAGTATCTATCCCGGGGGGCCTTTGACAGCAATTTGTTCACGATATTAATTATAACAGATGGTGTTTCTTCTTTGAAATTAACTAGTGCAAATGGATCTTTTGCCAGGTGGAAATGAATAATTTTAGCGGGATCATCACAAATAAATGGAGGCCTGCCATACAGCAGTTCAAAAAAGATAATTCCAAGAGAATATAGATCACTTCTGTGATCCGCCAAACAATTTAGCCTGCCCGTCAATTCCGGGGAAATATAGGACAGGACGTGCGGGGATTCTGCGGAAAAGTCAATATGCTGCTCAAGGGGAGGCTTTTGGAGATTAAAAGGTCCAAACCCTGTGAGGCATATACTTTCTTTGTCAGGATTAAAAATAATATTATCTGGATGAAGTCTGCTGTGTAGGATTCCCCTTTTATGGATTTCGTGCAGTGCTGAAGAGATCTTTATTGCAAGTTTTAAAGCCTTTTTAAGATCAAGCTTGTTATCACAAAGAAAGTGGGTCAAACTTGTGCCCGGTGAATCATTACATGTCAGATTGAGTTTCAAATATTATCCAGTTGAGCTTGTAACGGTGCATTCTGTTTTTCAATATCCCCAATAAATACTTGCCACTTAACTTAGAATAAGAGGTTGCTTTTTGTCAAGAAGCGCAAAAGATATCGGTATCCTGCATTGCCTGATTTGCTTTTTGGGTGTATTAAAGACCAGAAAATAATCAGGGAAAGAACCTGGAACCTATAATCTGGAATGAAAATGATGAAAGGCTTCTCCCCACTGAAAAAAGGGATCATCGCTGTCCGGGGGGGATTTGGTGCCATGCGAATGCTGGCGTATCTGGATTGGGAACTGATTCAAAAAAATCCCAAATTGTTCATGGGGTTTTCAGATGCCACCGCCTTTTTCAGCTATAGGGACTTTCTTTTAGGGGTGCTGCGCCATCGGGTTCTAGCGGTTTTTACAGCTGTGGCTGCCCTTGGGGCCAGTCTGCTCCTTATCCCTTATATCGGCACGGAGTTTATACCGCCCAGCGATGAAGGCGAGGTCCGAATTACCGGTGAGATGGAACTTGGAACC
>JAQICW010000284.1 GCA_027858355.1 Desulfobacula sp. | reverse complement strand
ATCACCACCATAACATTTTTCAGTCACAAATTTTCTAAATGCAGATATTTTTTCCCTGGAAATAATTTAACCTCATATATCACCCTGGATGGGTATTTTAAACTGCTGCCTGGGAAATTCTTCTCTCAGTTTTTTACAGGCCGTTCTGGCCCTGGCTTCTGCCTTGTCCCGGTGAATAAGCTGGGACAAAGCATCCACCCGCTCACCATTAATAATAAAATCAAGTTTTACAAGGTCTGTCACCTGGTATCCGGCAATTTCATAATCAAATGACCCATATCCCTGGGTAACACTTTTGAGCCGATCATAAAATTCATACACCACCTCGGCCAAGGGCAACTCAAACTTCATTTCCATGCGGTTACTGGTTAAATACTGATAATTTTTGCTGACTCCTCGAAATTCATGGCAGACCTGCATGACATTGCCCATGTATTTATCCGGAACAATGATGGAGGCGTTTATAAACGGTTCTCTGACCCGGGTGATTTCGGCCGGATCAGGATATTGGACCGGGTTATCAATAATTTTCACCGTCCCATCTGTATAGGTTATCTCATACATAACAGAAGGCGATGTTAAAATCAAAGAAACATCATATTCCCGTTCAAGCCTTTCCTGGACAACTTCAAGATGTAAAAGACCTAGAAAACCACACCGGTATCCAAACCCAAGGGCAGTGGAACTGTCTTTCTCATAAATCAAAGAAGCATCATTGAGTTTAAGCTTTTCCAAAGCAGCAGTAAGTTCCTCATAATCATCAGATGCAACAGGATACATGGAAGAAAAAACAACGGGTGTCGGCTCTCGAAATCCACCCAGACGCTTTTCACAACGTTTATCAGGCATGGTGACAGTATCCCCGATTTTCACATCACTGATATTCTTAATGCCGGCAATAAAGTATCCCACCTGCCCTGCAACAAGTTCTTTTTGAGGTTGCCTCAATATTTGAAACAATCCCACCTCTTCAACTTTATACTGAGCATTATTGGACATTAACTGGATCTTATCACCTTTTTTAATGCTGCCCTCAAAAATTCTGAAATGAACGATAGTTCCCCTGAAGGCGTCATAATGAGAGTCAAATATCAGGGCTTGAAAAACAGAATCTTCCTTGGAAACAGGTGGCGGTATTTTTCTGACAACAGCCTCAAATATCTTGTCTACACCAGTACCAGCCTTTGCAGAAACCTGTAAGGCATCATCAGAATCAAGCCCCAGATCCTCTTCGATCTGATCCTTGGCCCACTCAATCTGAGCAGAGGGCAGATCTATTTTATTGATCACGGGTATGATCTCAAGCCCATGTTCCATGGCAAGATATAAATTAGCCAAAGTCTGGGCTTCAACCCCCTGGCTTGCATCCACCAGTATCAATGCCCCCTCACAGGATGCTAACGCCCTTGATACCTCATATGAAAAATCCACATGGCCTGGTGTATCGATCAGATTTAAAAGGTATTGTGTTCCATCCTCTGCAGTATAGGGAAGAGAAACTGTCTGGCTTTTAATGGTAATGCCCCTTTCTCTTTCAATATCCATGGAATCCAGTATCTGATCTTTCATATCCCTTTCCGAAATAATACCGGAAAGCTGGATCAGCCTGTCAGACAATGTTGACTTCCCATGATCAATATGGGCAATAATGCTAAAATTTCGAATATTCTTTATATTTAACTTCAATTCTACTCCAAACTAAAATGTTGACAAATAAAACTTATACAGCTAAATTTTGTTTTTGTATATTTATCAATTGAGTTAAGAGGTGTCAAGAAAAGCTCGTTCTACAGAATATAACCCTGGAGAAAAAATTCATGCCATATTCTATCCTGATTGTTGATGACGATATTGCTATTAAAGACTCTGTAACAGAATATCTAAAAGCAATAAATTATGATGTTAAAAGTGCGTTAAATGCAACAGAAGCCTTGGAAATACTCAATTCCTTTGAAGCCGATGTTGTCCTTACAGATATCATAATGCAGGGCATGGACGGACTGGAACTCACCCGCAGGATAAAAGAATCCTATGATATTGATGTCATGGTCATGACCGGCTACAGTGCCGAGTATTCATATGAGAACGCAGTTCAATCCGGTGCAAGCGATTTTATTTTCAAACCCTTTCGTTTTGAAGAACTGGATTTGCGAATTAAAAGAGTGTTAAGAGAAGCCGACTTTAAAAAAGAACGCTCCAAGCTCTTGAAAAAGCTTGAAAAAATTGCCATTACGGATGCATTAACAGGGCTTTATAATTCACGACATTTTTTTGCCCAGATAAAAACTGAAGTCAAGCGACATATGCGCTATTCCCGGGCTATGTCTTTACTCATTCTGGATATTGATTTCTTTAAAAATTATAATGATACCTGGGGACACCTTGAAGGGGATAAGGTACTCATGGGAATTGGGGAAACCGTTAATTCCTGTATGAGATCCATGGATACTGCCTATCGATATGGTGGAGAAGAGTTTACCATTCTTTTGCCGGAAACAAGGCTTCAAAAAGCCTGTCTGGTTGGGGATAGGATAAAAGACAGCATCAGCTCCCGGATCTTTGAGCCTGCACCAGGGACAAAAGCATCCGTCACCGTCAGTCTCGGCGCCACGGAACTTGTGAAAGGCGAAGATTTCAAGTCATTTATCGCCCGGGCCGATAAGGCCATGTATAAATCAAAGGATACCGGCCGGAACAAATTAACCTATATTATTTCATAGAATTAATCTGCATGCTCAGATCTATAGATCTTGCCTGGTGAGTGAGCGCGCCACAGGAAATCACATCCACACCCGTGGCAGCAATTTTATTCAAAGTTTCCAAAGAGACATTCCCCGAGGCCTCAACAATTGCTCTTCCATCAATATAATTTACGGCCGACGACATCTGATCATAATCCATATTATCCAGCATGATCACTTCAGCACCCGCATCAACTGCCTCTTTAACTTCATCAAGAGTGGAAACCTCAACCTCTATTTTCATCAAATGTGATACCCTTTTTTTAACCAGATTTACAGCCTTTTTAATGGAACCTGCGACTGCAATATGGTTATCCTTAATCAAAATACCATCGTATAATGACATCCGGTGATTATAAGCGCCACCTGCCCTGACTGCTTCTTTTTCAAGACTGCGCAGGCCGGGAGTGGTTTTCCTCGTATCTGTCAAGCGGACCTTTGAGACCTTAAGTTCATCCACATAGGACCGGGTCAATGTGGCGATTCCTGAAAGGCGCTGTAAAAAATTCAAGGCCACACGCTCCCCTTTTAAAAGGGATAAAAGATCTCCTTGAACCTCAAAAACTATCTCACCTTTTTTGACAGGGTCGCCATCTGAAAAAAAAGAACTTGTATCACAATCAGGATCAAGCAATTTAAATACCATTTTTGCCACATTGATCCCGGCAAGAACAAAAGACTCTTTGGCAATGATCACGCCTTTGCCAGAGCGAGGTTCGGGCAAAATACATTCTGTTGTGATATCCCCCAGTCCTGAATCTTCAAAAAGGGCTAACCTGATTATATTTTCTATTGTGTTCATGGCCCATCACTTCATTTTTTGAATTCTTTCAAGATTTTCCTTGAGCATGTTATTCTTTTCCTCAAGATTCATGTGCTGGTCTTTCACTTTTAGGATCACTTCTTTTGGAGCCTTTTCAAGGAAACTTTCATTATTAAGTCTTTTTTGAACAGCTAAAAGCTCTTTGGTATTTTTTTCAAGCTCTTTTTCAAGTCTCTTAATCTCCTTATCAAAGTCGACAACCCCCTCAAGTAAGACAAAACATGTGGTATTCTCAATGATGGATGAGGCACATGATGAAGGCACATGATCTGCTTCACAAAAATAAAAACTTTCAAGTGTAGCAAGGTTTGCAATAATGGATTTATTTTCAGCAATAATAATTTTTTCTTTTCCATCTGCTGTATGCGCCAACACTTTAATTTTCATGGATGGCTGGATTTTCATCTCGCTTCTGATATTCCGGATACTGGAAATCAGACCAAAAATAAAATCCATATCTGTTTCAACGGCTTTATTCCTGTTAGCTTCATACTCTTTTTCCTCATAGGGAAAACGAGCAGCCATAACAGACCCGGAAGTTGCCGGCATAATGCTGTAGATCTCTTCAGTAACAAAGGGCATAAAGGGATGAAGCATAATGAGAATATCTTCAAGAACTTTTGAAAGAACACTTCTGGCAGTGTCTCTTCTTTGAACTCCCTCTTTTTCATAAAGCGCGGGTTTGGCAATTTCCAGAAACCAGTCACAGAACTCATGCCATACAAACTGGTATATGGCTGATGCCGCTTCATTGAATTTATAATTTTCAATCCCCTGCTTTACTTCCAGAGAAGTATGGGCACAGCGCGAAAGAATCCATTTTTCAGCCAAAGAAAGTTTTTTAGTATCAATCCGGGTGTCTTTCAAGGTAATATGCATGAGAGTAAATCGTGATGCATTCCAGAGTTTATTAACAAAATGCCGGTATCCTTCCACCCGTGATTCCGACATCTTAACATCACGGCCCTGGGCTGCAAAAACTGCTAAAGTAAACCTGAAAGCATCTGCACCATATTCATCAATCACTTTTAAGGGATCAATGACATTGCCTGTTGATTTGCTCATCTTTTTCCCATGCTCGTCCCTGACAAGGGCATGGATATAAACATCATCAAAAGGCACCTCATCCATAAAATGAGTACCCATCATCATCATCCTGGCAACCCAGAAAAAAAGGATATCAAAACCCGTCACCAACACATTGGTGGGATAAAATGTCTTTAAAAGATCTGTATTTTCCGGCCATCCCATGGTTGAAAACGGCCATAGCGCACTTGAAAACCAGGTATCCAGCACATCTGTTTCCTGAACAATTTGTTTTGATCCACAGATCGGGCATTGGGTGGGATCAGTCTCCTCAACAATAACTTCCTTACAGTCCTGGCATTTCCAAACCGGAATTCTGTGGCCCCACCAGATCTGTCTTGAAATACACCAGTCCCGTATATTATCCATCCATTCAAAATAGGTTTTTGACCAGTTCTCCGGAATAATTTTTGTTCTTCCATTGCGAACAGCATCAGATGCTTTTTTTGCAAGGGGAGCTACCTTGACAAACCATTGTTTTGAGATGCAAGGTTCAACAACCGTCCTGCACCTATAACAATTACCCACACTGTGTTTTATTGGTTCTTTTTTAACCAGCAAACCCTGTTCTGCAAGCGCTTTAACAGCCCTTTGTCTGCATTCAAACCGATCCAGGCCTTTAAACTCGCCTGCACCATCAAGCATGAGCCCATCATCATCAATCACTTTTAATTTTTCAAGCCCGTGTTTTTCTCCCAGATGAAAATCATTAGGATCATGGGCCGGGGTCACCTTTAATGCACCCGTTCCAAACTGGATATCCACATAATCATCTTTAATAATAGGAATGATCCTGTCTGTTAAAGGAAGCCTTACCTCTTTTTCCTCAAGGCCCTTGAACCTTTCATCTGCCGGGTTCACGGCAACAGCCATATCACCAAACATGGTTTCAGGCCTTGTGGTTGCAACGGTAAGCCCCTGTTTTTTATTCACATAGGGATATCTGATATAATATAAATAACCGTCGTCGTCTTCATACTCAACTTCAAGATCAGCAAGGGCTGTTTTGCATCGGGGACACCAGTTAATAATATATTGACCCTGATAAATCAGTCCTTCTTTATAGAGTCTCACAAATACCTTGCGGACAGCATCGGACAAACCCTCATCCATTGTGAAGCGTTCCCGATCCCAGTCACAGGAAGCTCCCAGCCTTTTGAGCTGGTTGATAATAGCCCCGCCGGATTTTTCCCGCCACTTCCAGACGTGTTTTATAAATTCTTCCCTGCCGACCTGGTCCCGTGTCAGTCCTTTTGCTGCAAGATCTCTTTCAACCACATTCTGGGTTGCAATTCCAGCATGGTCTGTTCCCGGCATCCAAAGGACATTATAGCCCAGAAGCCGTCTATACCTGCACATAATATCCTGAATAACATTATTTAACGCATGGCCCATGTGAAGAACGCCCGTGACATTGGGCGGTGGTATAACAATTGAAAACGCCTTTTTATCACTAATATCTTCTGCCTTAAAAAATCCATTCTCAAGCCAATATGTATACCATTTTTTTTCAATACCTGACGGCTCATATCCTTTATCCAGTTGGTCAGAACCCATAAAACAACTCCTAAAACTCTTTATTAATGAAAAAGGGGACTTTGCACTGAATCCCCTAGCTTCTTTATATATATTTATCGCCTGAACTTAAAAGTTTTCCATCTGATCAAGATCTTTTTGCAACCTCTCCTTGATTTCAACGATTTCTTTTTTAATTACTTTTTCCATGCCCTCAATCAAAAGGATGTCTATTTTATCGGCAAACCTTTTTTCAATCACCCTCTCCAAAGCAGTTTCCAGCTGTTCCTGGGACACACTCAACTCCATGCCGGGCTCTTTAACCGCAATAGATTCAACCGGCACCTCATCCACGGGGTCATTCATTTCAAGCTCAAGCACAGCACTCTGGTCTTCAACAATATCCGTCAATTCAATGATATCTTCTTGTGTTGAGGGACTTTGTTCTAAATCAGCAATGTCTGTCAACTCAATGATATCCTCCTGTGTTGAGAGCTCTTTTCCCCCTTCAACAATATCCTCATCTGTCTTTTCTTCATTTATAAAGTCATCATACCAATCTGTCATATCGACCATAATGTCCTCACTTGATTAAGATATTAAAAACAACATATAGTCCAATATCTGCGAACGTCAAAAAATACCAAAGCCGAATCAAAGTGTCAACTATTTAAAAAAGCCATTTACAATGTCCCCTTCTTTGGTTTAAACAATCTCATGATGCAAAAATTTATCATTCCAGACATCGATTCCATACCGTCAAGCACAAGCATCCATGGACAGGATGCAAAACATATTTCAAAGGTGTTAAGATTAAATAAAGGCGATAGGATCGATATAACCAATGGCCAGGGCAAAGATTATACGGCCATCATTACATCTGTTTCTCAAGGCGATATCGGAATTGATATCATTGATGAACAAGACGTTTTAACAGAATCTCCCATAAATATTACCCTGTGCTCAGGCATGCTCAAAGATAAAAAAATGGATCTTGTGATCAAACATATTACTCAGCTTGGCATCTATGAGTGGGTCCCCTTTTATTGTGAACGATCCATTCCCACCCCCAATGAAAAAAGTCTGGAAAAACGACATCAGCGATGGGAAATCATTGCCAGAGAATCCTTAAAACAATGCCGGAGAAGCAGGCTGCCAAAAATTTCAAAACCCTTAAGTTTTAACGAATTGTTAAATAGAGCCGACTCCCATGATTTAAAAATTGCCTTTTGGGAAAAGGCAACCCAAAGGCTTGATACTCTGGAAAAAACCCCTTCCAATAAAAAAATACTGATTCTTATCGGCCCTGAAGGGGGATTTTCAGAAAATGAGATAACTCAATCAAAGGAAAAAGGATTTTTATCTTATTCACTTGGATCCAGAATTTTAAGGGCTGAAACAGCTTCCATTTCAAGCTGTGCCCTTGTTCAGCACATCCTTGGGGATATTTAAAAACGCAAACTTTCAAACATTTTCCCTTGACATGAATAACCAAAAATAATATAAACCCTCTGTTGTTTGAGCCCAGGTAGCTCAGTCGGTAGAGCAGGGGACTGAAAATCCCCGTGTCGGCAGTTCAATTCTGTCCCTGGGCACCACAACCAGAAAGGCTTTCAGTGATCTTCACTCAAAGCCTTTTTTATTTGGTCTGCCAATTTAATATATATTTTTAAATCAAATTACTTTTTGATCAAGGTTTTGGTGAAGGTAAAAGTCATTTGTTACCATGACAGCCAATGCCATAAAAGGGGATAGGGAAAAGTGTTGTCTATGTTATTTTCTTTTTTTAAATCCGCAAAAAATGCACCAGGCAAGTCCTGTTAACTGAAGACCTAAAATCGTCAAAAAACCAGCCTGATATCCCGATGGATGATAATTCCCGGCCACGGAT
>JAQICW010000178.1 GCA_027858355.1 Desulfobacula sp. | reverse complement strand
GAAGGCCGAAGAAATTTTCCTGCTTTAATGCCCGTGACACTACCGTTTTTTACAGCCTGCTGACCGTCAACCAATACGTGAACGATACCTTCCGGAGGACGGCGTGGATGTTGGAATGTTGACTTATCGATGATTTTTTGGGAGTCGAACACCACGATGTCTGCGATCATTCCCTCCTTGATTAAACCACGGCCTTTGAGGCCATATTTTGTGGCTGGTAGAGCAGTCATTTTACGTACCGCTTCCTCAATTGAAAACAGACCCTTTTCACGAGCATACTTCCCAATAATTCTTGGAAAGGTACCGTAGCCCCGGGGATGGGGGTGTCCCAGTCCGGGTGGGCAGGGAAGTGCATCCGTGCCAATCATCCCCAAAGGATGCTTCAAGGCAACCTGCATATCTTCTTCTGTCATCATTTTGAAGACCATGACAACATTGGCTTTTTCTTCCAGCAAAATATCACAGAGCGCATTAAAAGGGTCTGTATTTCGGCCAGCTGCAATAGTGGATAAATTTCCTTGAAAATGCTTATTATGCTTGGACTCCCCAGAAGCGATCTTAATGGAGGACCATCCGCAGGCGTGAACCCAATTTTCCCAGCTTTGCCAATCATTTTCAATGGAATACCTAATTTTCTTTCGATCGGTTTCTTTTTGTAGATGAGCCAACAGTCCCACAGAACCGTTCTCCAGTGCCCACTGCGGCATCAAGGCGCTTAACACCGTACTTCCCTCTGTATATGGATAACAGTCAAAGTGGATCTTCAGTCCCTCTCTGTCTGCCGTCTCAATTTTCTCAATTACCCTGTGAATCTGACCATAATTTTCTGGAGACCTTCCAATTACTTTGAGATGGGAAATTTGGAGCGGAATTCCAGCACTTTTGCTGATGGCGATGGCTTCGTCAACAGCAGCATCAATTCGCTGGGCAGTTTCTCCCCTGAGATGGGTGACATAAATCCCTCCATATTCCGCCGCAACCTTGCAAAGCGCTTCGATTTCTTCCTGTAGTGCATAACAGGCGGGTGGATAAATAAGTCCGACAGAAAGGCCCAGAGCACCCTCTGCCATCTCTTCAGATAAAAAAGTTTTCATCTGTTCCAATTCGGAACGAGTGGCCTGGGCCGGGCTGTTCCCCATCACGGCAATGCGCAGGGAACCGTGTCCCGCCATAGGAATGACATTGTTCTGGATTCCAATGCCCTCTGCTGCGGCTCTGAATTGACTTAAATTTTTCCAGTCCCATGGCACCGTACCGCCAGACAATAAGCTTTGCATGCTTTGTATTCGCAAGGAGCGGTTTTTTACAGATAACGGATAGGCTGAAAATCCGCATTGACCGATTACTTCGGTAGTAACCCCCATGCGAAGTTTTTCCATCTCCTTTGATCCGCTTATAAGAGTAAGGTCAGCATGGGAATGACTGTCTATAAATCCGGGTGTCAGGACCATTCCTGCGGCATCTATTTCCTTTTTTACAGCATTTTCTGTGATGTTGCCAATTTTTTCTATTCGGCCACTTTTGACTGCAATGTCAGCCTCAAAAGCGGGTTCTCCCGTGCCATCCATGATGAGGGCATCCCGTATAATGATATCTGGCTTCATGGCACCTCATTTTGTTTTAAATACAAAAATTATCTCAGTTTTGGAAATAGATCCAGCTGGGGAACAAGAGTATTAACTGTGCGCATTAATAGATTAAACAGTTTTTTTGGTAAATAATCTGGTGGACAACTTTTCGAGTATTCCCCACACCCCGCCTCTGGCGAACAGAACAAAGAGAATGAACAAAACGCCCATAACAAATTGCCAGCGTTCCCACAAGGAACTGGCCAGGTCTGAACCCAGCACGATGAGGAAGGCACCGATCATAGGACCAAATAAGGTGCCCATACCACCAATCAATACCATCATCACTATGTTGCCGGAAATTTCAAAGTGTACACTGTGAATGTGGGCAAAGCAAATGTACATGCTGTAAAGGCTTCCTGCGAGCCCCATGAAGATGCCTCCAAGAATAAATACCAGAGTTTTATATAAATGGACATTGTAACCCACGGCCTGGGCACGATCTTCATTTTCTCTGATTGCCTGAAGGATTTTTCCAAAAGGTGAAAAAACAATCCGTCTGATGATAAAAATGGCAATCAAAAAAATGCTCAGACAAAAAAAGTAGTATGCCAGCGAAGATTGCAGATCAATGGAAAAAATACCGGGTATTTCCAGATTGGGTCGTTGTATTCCAGTGAGTCCATCGTCACCGCCGGTTACACTACTCCACTGATAGGCGATAAAGAAGATCATTTCATTGAATGCCAGGGTCAACAGAACTGAATAGCTACCGCTGCGCATGGAGGCCATGTATCCGATAAGGCCAGCCAATATTGCCGTAGCCATTATGCCAAGTAAAATAGCAAAAAATATATTGCTTGTCAGATGCAGCAATGCCAGGGATGTAACGTATACACCGGTACCAAAGAAAGACGCCTGGCAGAACATCATTACACCTGTATAGCCCACACACAAATCAAAAGCAACCGCAGCCAGGGCGAAGAGCATGATTTCATTAGCCAGTGCCGTGTATGGCAAAATAAACGGCAACGCGGCAAAAATGATCGATAGAAACAACAATGACCGGTACTCTAGCAGCCAAGATATCTTAGATTGGTTATTGGCGGAATTTAGCATGTCCTTTTTTCTCCAATAGACGTATTAGTCGCGAATTCCCATCAAACCCCTGGGTTTGATGAGTATAATTAACGCCATGACTATAAAAATAATGATAATCGAAGCACTCGGGAAAAATAATGTGATGAGGCTCTGGCTGAGCCCAACGACTAACCCTCCCAATATGGCGCCTAAAAAACTCCCCATTCCACCAATAACAACTGTGGCAAAACAGATTCCCAGAACAAGATCACCCATCACAGGTTCAATTCCCCGCATGGGTGCAGCAAGTACTCCGCTTAAGCCAGCAATGGCCATGGCCAACCCAAAGGTAAGCACAAAGACGCGAGAGATATTTATCCCCAGGCAATTTACCATTTCAATATTTTCGGTTCCTGCCCGAATAATCGATCCAAATTTTGTTTTTTCAATAAACAGCCACATTCCAAAAGTAACAACCACTGCGAGGACGAAGACAAACACCCGGTAGATGGGAAAATAAATTCCAGCTACGGATATCACCCCCACCAGAAGATCGGGCACATCAAAGCGTTTACCGATTGGATCGTAAATCATAATGATGAGCTCACGTCCGGCAAGTGCTATCCCGTATGTCATCAGGATCTGATAGAGAATATTTTCACCATACAAGTGCCGAAGCAGTGTTTTTTCCAGGATCATACCGATAAGTGCCGTTAAAATGGGAACAACGATCAAGCATAGCCAAAAGTTGCCGGTGATACTGACCACCGTATAGGACAGATAGGCTCCCAGGGTATAGAACAACCCGTGGGAAAAATTAATGATGTCCATCATACCCCAGACAATAGTCAGGCCCATGGCTAAAAGGACATATATCATCCCTAATACTAGGCCGTTAAACGCTTGTGCGATAATTAAATCAATCATAGAGGATTCAACCTTTTTGGAAGGACCCGAAGATATGATAAGATCATAGACTTCGGGTCCTTCTCACAATTTAACTCATTTTACATCCAGTTTCGGCACAGGGTTCAATGTTTGTTGACTGACCAATGATATCGGCAAAATCTTCAGGTGTTTTCATCTGGTCGGCTGCTTTGCATCGAAGTGAATAATAAGGTTTGACCATCTGGTGGTCGCATGCCCGGTATTTCTCAACGCCTGTCAGTCCTTCATATTCAAAATCTTCCGTGGCTGCAATCACCTTCATGGGGTCATCTGACTTGGCTCGATCAATGGCCTGTAGCATGGTCACGATATTGATATAAGGATTGGCTGCGATATAGGGCGGAATTTCATTGTACTCAGCTTTGTATGCGTTAACAAATTTTTTGTTGCCCGGAGTATCAATTTTATGAAAGTATTGCAAGCCCCAGATGACGTCTTCCATGGCTTTGGGACCTAGCGCCTGCATCTGGGTGATACCTGATCCCCAGGCGCAAGCGATGCGGGAGACTTTAGGCAGTCCGAAATTGTTGGCCTGCTTGACGGCGTTGACGGTATCACCGCCAAAGTTCAAAAACAGTACACAGTCAGGCTTGGTAGACATGGCTTTGGTCAGATGTGAACTAAAGTCCGACTCACCAAGTGGGTGATAGGAGTTACCGACAAGTTTCAGACCCTTAGCATCAAGTACTTCCTTGGTATTACGTAACAGGTCTTCTCCGAATACATATTTTGGTGTGATCGTGTAAAAGGTTTTTGCCTTGTATTCCTTTATAACCCTTGGCACCACCTCCCGAATAGCTCCCCACGTGGGTACTGGCCAGCGGAAGGTATACTTGTTGCAAGCCCCCCCTGTAATCTTGTCGCTTCCGGCCGAAGCATAAAGCATCGCCTTGTTTTTAGCCACATATTCCATAACGGCTAAAACTGTAGAGCTACTGGGGGAAACGAACATAAATTTAATTCCCAATTTTTCTATGGCCTCCTGGGCCTTTCGGACGCCTTCGGCCGGGTTTGGTACATCCCGTTCAACGATTTCAATGGGTCTGCCCAGCACCTGACCACCGAATTGTTTGACGGCCAAGTTAACACCCTTCCGAACAAAATTACCGGTTTCTGCGTATGCCCCTGAAAATGTGGTGCCCACCATAATTTTAAACGGTTCTGCACCAAAAGCTCTGTAGGGCATGGTATAGCTTCCCGCAGTAAGCCCTAAGGCAGCAAAAGCGGATTGCTTAAGAAATGTTCGACGATTCAATTTTTCTGACATAGTCATTCTCCTTTTAACATGGTTATGTAGGAGTTCCATCACTTCTGGAAACCACCTACAGTGATCACTGGCGCCTTTAAACTCCTATATATTTATCCAACAATTCCGGTTGTGACCAAAAATCTTTGTTGGATCCGTGGTAGACTATTTTGCCTTGCTGCAAAATGAAGTACCGATCAGCGACTTCCCTGGTGGCGTATACATCTTGCTCCACCAGTACAATCGTAAGTCCTTGTGTTTTCAGTTCTTTAATAATTTTAAGCAACACGTCAACTATAATGGGGGCCAAACCTTCAGTTGGTTCGTCGAGCAACAATAAACTGGGGTTGGCCATAAGGGCTCGTGCGATTGTTAGCATTTGCTGCTCACCGCCGCTGAGCTGGTTGCCTCTGTTATTGCTGCGTTCAGCTAACACAGGAAAGAAGTCGTATATCTTTTCGAGGGTCCAATGGCCCTTGGAATGGTGGGGCTTAATGGAAAAATTTAAATTTTCGCTGACCGTAAGTGTGGAAAAAATCTGACGGTCTTCGGGAGCATACCCAATACCCATCCGTGAAATTTCGTATGGTTTTAAACGGTTGATAGGGTTTCCTTTGAAAAGGATTTGCCCTTTTCGGGGAGGGTTGAGTCCTATAATGGTGCGCAGAGTTGTTGTTTTCCCGGCGCCATTGCGCCCAAGAAGGGCAACGCACTCGTGGGCTTGAACATCAAAAGAAACCCCCTGAATGATGTGGCTTTTACCATAGGATGTGTGGATATCCTCTACTTGAAGCATTTGCTGAATGTTGTTTGAACTCAAAATTTTCCTCCACCCAGATAGGCTTTTTTGACCTTCTCCGTTTGCTGAATTTCGGTTGGTGATCCCTCCGCGATAATTGCCCCTTGACTCAAAACAGTGATGGTATCTGAAATGGACATAACAACACTCATGTGGTGTTCAATCAAGAGAATTGTGTATTTTTCAGAAATCCGCTCCACTAATCCTACCATTTTGATTGTGTCGTCCGGGGACATGCCGCTGGTGGGCTCATCAAGTAGAAGGAGTTTGGGATTGCTGGCCATGGCGATGGCTACATCCAGGGAACGCTGATTGCCATAGGGAATGGTACTTGCTATCTGATCCTTCATGTCGGCCAAACCCATTTCAACCAATATCACCTCTGCGCTTTCAGAAACTTCAGTGAGGGAAGCTGCTCTTCTAAATAAATTGAAATTATGGGGTGTAAAAGATTGAATGGCCACCCGCACATTTTCATGGACAGTAAGCTCAGGAAAAATGCTGGTCACCTGATAGGATCGACTAATCCCAATTTTCGCGCGGTGATGTACCTTCAATGAATTGATGTTTTTCCCGCCGTAGATGATTTCTCCGGAGTTTGGGGCAAGTACGCCTGCCAGAAGGTTAAACAATGTTGTTTTCCCGGCACCATTGGGGCCGATAATGGCATGCACTTTTCCTGATTCAATCTTCAAGTTTACATCGGATACGGCAACCAGGGCATCAAATGATTTGGTGAGATGGGTCGTTTCAAGTAGCGGCATAAACAGTGTCCCTTACTCTCGTTTTTGTCCGGTTTTTGTCCATAATTTCAGTGTCTTCCTGTTTTAAAAATTAAAACCAGGTCCACGGTTACTCTTCGTGGGCGTAAACTATCTTTCCATCAACGATGGTATTGATAACCACAATTTGGGAGATTTCTTCCGGAGGGATAGACCACGGATCGCTATTTAATACGACAATGTCGGCAAGTTTACCCAGAGAAAGCGTCCCCTTGATTGCTTCTTCCCCTGTGGCATAGGCTGCATAGGCCGTATACATTTTGAAGGCTTCATCAATGGATATTTTTTCCTTGGGTCCGATAATTTCTCCATTGGATGACTGCCGTGTCACCATGCATTGTACACCAAGCAAGGGTGATTGAAGCCCAACAGGGTGATCCGAGGAGGCAGCCACCCGTACTCCAGCATTCAAAAAGCTATTATGGGCAAACATTCTGTGGGCCCGCTGACCGTAAAAGGGTTTCAATTTTTCACCATGCTGCCACAAGTAGGATGTAAAGGGTAAGGCCATGATTTTCGATTGATGCATGCGTTTCAAGATATCGTCGGTAATCATGGTACAGTGTTCGTTTCTGTGCCGCAAATTTAATCGGGGTTGTTTTTGTTGCACCTTTTCAATGGCGTTCAAAGACATCTCAATGGCCAGGTCTCCATTGGCATGGATGCAGGCCTGGTAGTTCATATCGTGGATGCGCTGGACAATCTGGTCCAGTTCCAGCTGATCTTCTATAAGTAAAATTCCATGGTCATCAGGATCATCTTCATGCCCATCTTTAAGCGCTGACGTATGGCC
>JAQICW010000140.1 GCA_027858355.1 Desulfobacula sp. | reverse complement strand
AAATTGCCTGCCTTTTAGAATCTTGCCCAGGGCAGGAAACCGATCTTCTTTTTAAAACTGCGAGACAATTAAGAGAAAAATATTTTGACAATAAAATTTTTCTCTATGGGTTTGTTTATAACAGCACCCATTGCAGAAACAATTGCAGGTTTTGCTATTATAGAAAGGACAATATCCAACCTACGCGGTACAGCAAATCCCGGACAGAAATTCTGGACATTTCATGTAAGCTTGCAGAATCAGGGGTTCATCTCATTGATCTTACCATGGGAGAGTCTATTTCATTGCATAAAAATATTGTTGAACAGGTTCAAAAGCTGGGCGATATTATTTCTGATATCAAAAGCCAGACCCATCTGCCTGAAATGGTTTCCCCAGGCGTTCTGCCGGGATGGGCCCTAAAGCAGATGGCTGATTCCGGAGCTGACTTTTATGCCTGCTACCAGGAAACCCATAACCCTGAACTATTTTCACAATTGAGAATAGGCCAGAGTTTTTCAGAACGACTTTCAGTCAAACAAAAAGCTGCTGAATTAAACCTTTTAATTGAAGAAGGTATTTTGTGCGGGGTAGGTGAAACCCTTAAAGATGTAATTGATTCCTTTGATGTCATGAAAACACTGAACATTGACCAGACCAGGGTCATGGGATTTGTCCCCCAGATGGGCACCCCCATGGGAAACCATCCAATGGCTGACATCAAAATGGAATTGATCATCCTGGCTGTTTTGCGTCTGCTCTTTCCTGACAGGCTTATCCCTGCTTCCCTGGATGTTGAGGGGGTCAGCGGGCTTGAAAAAAGACTTGATGCCGGTGCCAATGTAGTGACCTCAATTGTTCCTGCAGGAAAGGGCCTGGCCGGTGTGGCCCAGAACTCTCTGGATATTGAGGATGCAAGGCGAACAGTTACCCAGGTGGAAAAAACACTTTTATCCTGCGGGAATTATGAAATTGCCCGGCCTGAAACTTACAAAGCCTGGATAAAGCAAAGAAAAAAAAATAGATTGAATTTTCTTACTCCCCTTCAGAACCTTAAGGCGATATAATGCTTGACCGAAAAAACTGGCTATTTTCAGACTGGCTTGATTTAAAAGGAAATCCTTTGTGACGAGACTTACATCAGGTGACATTGACACGATTTCAGATCAACTGACAGACTTTGATAAAAGTCTTAGGCTTCAAACAGGCCGGGATATGCTGGAAATAGCCTGCCATGGCGCCGGGATTTCTGCAAAAAACATTCATGACAAAATTAAAAATCTGAATATATCTGTAGTGACCATAACTGCAGGCCTTGGAAAGATTACCGGATTTGCACAAACCATAAAAGATATCCTCAGCCATCTTGGGTTCACAGCCTTTATACCAACCCAGACAGATGCTACAGGACTGGCCCGGGCCATTGAGGACAAAGCCGATATCATATTTATGGCAGATGATAACCGGTATTTTGCCATTAATTTAAAAAAATCCCTTTTGATTGACAACATACAAGCCACGGGAAATGTCTTTGCTGCAGCCCTGGATCTCATGGCAAAGGGAGTAAAGGGCAAAAAGGTGTTGGTGTTGGGCGCAGGTCCCGTTGGAATGGCAGCTGCCCTGACCCTGGCTGAATTTGGCGCCAATGTGGGTGTCCATGATAAGGACATGGTAAAATGCCAGGGAAATTGTGCTGCACTTGGAAAAAAAATGGCAAAAAACATTGAACCAATCCATGATCTCACCTCAGCTGGCAAAAATTTTTGTTTTTTTATAGAGGCAACCAATGCCAAAAATGTAATAACAAGTGCCATGATTGGTCCTGAAACCTTTATTGCTGCGCCCGGGGTTCCCATGGGAGTTACCCAAAACGGCTTGAAAAAAGCAGGCAACAGAATTTTATATGACCCTTTACAGCTTGGAACGGCAGCCATGGCCGTCAGAGCTGCTTTTCCTCTTCAAAGAGATTAACCATGTCAGGAAAGAAAAAACCACCTCCTAAAAAATTTTATAGAAAACGTATTGACCTTTTAAGGCTTATTGAAAAAATCAAATTGTGGCCTTCAAGAAGAGGGATTCTCCATGGCATCAAATATATAGAAAAGCATGATACGTATGCCATTATTACCACACACTGCAATAAGACATTTCCTGCAAACAACTCAAGAAACAGCCGTGCTGCCAGATGGGTTAGAAACAAGTGGTTTCACAGTGTCTGCAAATCCTGCGGTGTACCTGACTGGAAGCTTGAAAAATATTCAGTAACCCAATTCCGACGGCACCATGGATCAAATTTATTAAATTCCGATACAAATCTGCCCAATGAAAAGTCAGCTAATGAAAAGTCAACCAATGAAAAATCAAATTGATCAACAAATCAAAAAGATATTTTATGCACTTAAATAACGCTTCCCAGGAAAAATTTATTCATGTTAGACAACATTTTAGAAAATAAAATAAAAATACATACACGGGATATTCAACTTGCCACCTACCCTCACACAGGCTCCCGGGTGTTTGTTCACGGGGTTTTAAAAGACGAACGATACATAAGAATATTTGATGTGACAGGAGCTGTTATAGAACCGGGAATCATTCACCATATTGATGTAAAGCTATTGATAAAGCCAGGCCCCCTCACAATAGAAGATGCTGAGGCAAAGATGATCCAGGTCCCCATGACTGAATGCAGCACAACCCTTGATACCATGGAAAAGTTAAAAGGGCTTGAGATTAAATCAGGATTTTCAAAAAATATTCGCGATATCATGGGTGGGAAAAAAGGATGTACCCATCTTTGTCAATTAATCATTGTTATGGGCCAGGAAATTGTCCATGGGTGGCTGACACATAAACGAAAAGATAAAATACCTGTTCCAAAGGATCTTAAAAGCCTTGACGAAAAAAACTTTTTAATCGATTCCTGCCGGCTGTGGACCCGGCAAGGAGCGAAAATGAAAAGCCTTGAGCAGGCAATAAAGGCCCGGCATTCTTTTTAACGCAAGTTTTAAAAAGGCCTTTCCATTTGAACAGGCTTGATCCATAAGTAAACCTTTAGATCAATGGTATCACTTTTAGAAAATTTAACACCCTCTGATTCAAGAAGCGCCTTTTGCAGTTCATACCCCTGGGACGGCCTCAAGGATATTTTTCCTTTTGAGTTGACAATACGATGCCAGGGCAGATCATG
>JAQICW010000113.1 GCA_027858355.1 Desulfobacula sp. | reverse complement strand
ACCAGGTGGATAAAAAAAGGCTTGGTTTGTTCTACATTGTAAAAAAAGCTTTTTTACGGAATCAGGTATTAAATAAAATAAATAATAAAGAGTTTTATACCCGAAGAATATTTAATATTCCATTATTTTCATTTAAAAAAATATTCCATCATTTTTTCGTTTTTATGATTCACCCTAGGTGGAATCATAAAAGATATAGTTTAGTTCGTTTGGCAGGTCAGGCAGGTGAAATTTACGGGTATTGGTCAGGATATTATTCAAAATCAAATATTTTTTTAAAAGTTAAATAAACAACAAATTATTATATTAAGAAAGGTATTTTTCACGTAAGGAAAATAATTTATAATATTAAACAGCCCCGCCTAAACAAACCAATTTTTATAATAGGTTGTTCAAGATCCGGTACAACAGCGGTTTACAAAACATTTTCCGAAAGTGGCTACCTGGCATCTTTACAGAAAGAATCCCATGAAATGTGGGACATACTCCATTCTCCAAGTGAAAAAAACTGGGAATCACACGACTTGTTTATAGAAGATGTTCAGCCTTCTGACCTGGACTATGTGACATGTTTTTACTATAGTCGTCTCGGACTGAAGCGACTGGTTGACAAGGCCAATCAGAATTGTTTCAGAATCCCATATATTCTGGAACTTTTTCCTGATGCAGTATTTGTCTGGGTAAAAAGAAGTGGCCCTGATAATATTAACTCATTAATCCATGGATGGAAACGTCCCGATGAATATGGCAGCTGGTCAGAGCCTCTTCCTGAAAAACTCAGTATTGAGGGTGGCAGATATTCGAGGTGGTGATTTTTTCTTTTTCAAGGATGGCGAAAATTCATTCATGAACCAATTGAGGAAGTGTGTGCAGCCCAGTGGATTGCAGCTAACCAGGCAATCCTGGAAGCTAAACCCAAAGTTCCGCCATCTCAATGGATAGAGATAGCCTATGAAGATCTTTTAAATGATGCAATAAAAACATTTGAACATTCGTTCAACCTTGCAGATATTCCATTCGATCAAAACATGATCGATTTTTGTTCTAAACTTGTTAAGACTCCGTATAATGCATTTTCAACACCACGCCCGGACAAATGGAAAGAAGAAAATCCTGAAAAAATCGAAAGAATTCTTCCTGCAATCAAGGATATGATGGGAAAGCTTGGATATGATGGTTGAATTTTTGCTATATCTAATGGGTTTTTGGTCAGTTCCTTTGATTTTGATTTTGTTTTCCAGATATAAATTATTAATAACTGCATGGAATGAGCCTTATTTTGTTTCAGCATTGGTTGTTATTGAGAGTGATGATTGGGGACCCGGTGATGAGGGTCATATTTTGGGTCTAAAAGAGTTGTTAGCTGTATTAGGACGTCATATGGATAGCAAAGGAAGATCTGCGGTTTTAACAGCCAATATTATCCTCACGGTTCCAGACGGCGACAAGATAATTCAACATGATTATCAACACTATTACTTCAAAAGCTTGCCAGAACATTTTCAAAAAATGCTTATTTTTATGGTTCAGATGTATAATCAAGGGCTCTTTTTCCCCCAATTGCACGGTCTGGCCCATTATCATCCAGAAAAAATAACAGAGCTTGCGGGATTAGGAAACGATAACGTTAGAAACTGGATTTCGCATTCTTCATTTGAATGGGAACAATTACCCCATCCACTTCAGTCTCACTATATTGATGGAACAACCCTGCCATCTAGACCTGTTGAATATGAAATCCAGGAAAATTTTGTAAAAATATCTGTTTTATTGTTTAAACAAGCCTTTGGTTTTGACAGCACAAGCACAGTTGCACCCTGTTATCTATGGGATGATAATACAGAAAAAATCTGGTCTGATTCAGGCTTTCGTTATATACAGACTGCCGGATATCGATGCACTGGTCTTGATTTACATGGAGCGTATCTTCAGTGTCCGAAAATTCTTCGAACTGGTGATCAGAGCCCTTTGGGCCTGATATATCTTGTACGAACGGTAATGTTTGAACCCAAAGATTTTTCGGATGCCGAAAAAATTTGTATAAAAGGGATTGAACAGGCAGTCAACCAAGGACTTCCAGTTGTAATATCAACCCATCGCTATAATTATGCCGGAACCGGTTCATGTTTAATCTCATCTGTGGAAGCTCTTGATCGAATTTTAAATTTTATCACTAAAAATTATAACGATATCCATTTTTTAAACTCGGAAGAACTCGGAAAAATTATAGAAAAAAAGACTTGCTTGAATACTATCCAGTTTTTTTTTAAGGTACGGGCCTTCCTATACCGAGTGTGGTACAGGCACAGGAAAATACGATTTTTAAGTTATGGTACGTTATTGATCCTACCTGGGGTGGCGCTTATCGGTATTTTGAATCTGTTTAAAAAATCAGGTGATCGATGAAGCACACGAGAATTTCTGCTGTTATTCCGGCATATAATAGTGCCAACTTTTTGTCGTTTGCGATCAATAGTATTTTGAAGCAGACACAACCAGTAGATGAAATTATTGTAGTGGATGACGGCTCTACAGATGAAACCGCTCAGGTGCTCAAACATTTTGGTAATAAAATTATTTGTATTTATCAACATAATGCTGGGCCGTCTGCTGCCAGAAATAAGGGAATTGAATATGCCAAGGGGGACTGGGTTGCATTTTTAGATGCCGATGATCAATGGGTTTCCACAAAGATTGAAAAACAGGTTCGCTTGATAGAAAAAAATCCTGAAATTGTACTTGTTGCAGGAGATATGGCAGAAATTGACGCGAGCATGAAAATACTGGTTCCATCTGTATTAAATAAACATGGATTGAGATCAATTTTTCTTAAAAATTCAAATCTTTCTGTTCTAAAAGCGATGGATCTTTTGTTGGAAAAGAATTTTATCCC